>JALWQP010000056.1:468-6632 GCA_027083045.1 Desulfurococcales archaeon | reverse complement strand
TCACACTGGTATATTGTCTCGTAGCCTAGAGTTTCTCGTGGCTTAGTATCTTATAAGTAGGTATATTGTTGCTATTAATACCGTTATTGTCATGACTGTCATTCCGTATTTTAGGAATTCTCGGAAGCTTATGTCGTGCCCTAGCTTGCTCGCCAGGCTTACTACCACGATGTTCGCTGATGCTCCGACCATTGTGCCGTTTCCTCCTAGGCATCCTCCAAGGCTTAGGCTCCAGTACAGCGGCAGAGGGTTTATTCCGAGCGTTGCGGTTATTGATTTTATGACAGGGATCATGCTCATCACGAACGGTATGTTGTCTATGAATGCCGAGAGGAACGCGCTCACCCATGTTATCACTAGTATAAGGCCTGTCTTCGCTGTTGTAAGGCCCATTATGTTCATGGCTATCCAGTCAAGCAGCCCCATCCCCTGTACTCCCTGGATTATTATGAACATGGCCATGAAGAATACAAGTGTTGTCCAGTCGATGAAGTTCATAATGTCCTCTATCAAGAGCTTCTTCCTCACAAATACCATTAGGAGCCCAGCACCTATCATGGCGGGAACCGCTGGCGGGTACTTGAACACGTCTTCGAGGAAGAAGAGAGCGATCACTACGGCGAGTATAGCGATTGTTCGCCGGAGCAGCTTCTCGTCAAGCCCCTCCTGTATCAGTTTGAGCTTCTTATACAGTACTTCATCGTCGATCCCTCTGAGTCTCTCACAGTACTCCCTGTACCATCCCCTGAACAGGTAGGGGAGCAGCACTGTGAAGACTAGAAGGTCTACAAACACTATTGGTGTTAGATTATATATGAACTGCATGAAGCCTATGTCAGCCATACTGCCTATCAGTATATTGGGCGGATCACCGATCAGTGTCGCGGTCCCACCGATATTGCTCGCAAAAACTATTCCTAGGAGGGCCGGGACCGGGGTGACTCCTATCTCCTCGAACACATCGATAATAACGGGTGCTATGAGGAGCACCGTTGTCACGTTATCTATGAAAGCACTCACAACACCGGTGAGTATGAGGAGGATCAGGAGAAGCCTGTAGGGCTTGTTCTTGAAGCTCATGACTAGCCGGAGCGACATGTACTCGAATAATCCTGTCTTCCCGAGGATGCCGACTATGATCATCATGTTCATCAGCAGGAGAATAGTGTCTATGTCGATGCCGTTCAACATATCAGTGTATTCCATAAAGTGGAAAACAAGGTTTAGCACGAGAATTATGCCGGCAACAAAGATCGCTGCGGCCGTACGATGCATTACCTCGAATGTCAGGAGACCATATAGGAGGACTAGCACCAGTATTCCAAGAATTATTAGTATCACGTTCTCAGCAGCTCCTCAGCCGCTATAGTGGCTAATAGCACGCCATTATTAGAGCAAATATTATCTCATTGTATCATTAAGAATAAATTCGTTGTGGATCCTCGCCTTTCACTCATACAATTAAGATGGGGGAATACAATATGATTGAGCGAGGGTAGGAAGAACACCAGCATATATCGTGACAGATCCCGCCTCCAAAAGTGATTTTAACAATATAGTGAGACCCCACATAATATCGAAGACTCAATCATAGTGAGGAAGTCGAGTTCATATTCTCTTTTTTAGTGTTAGCCTGTTGGAGTTCCCTTCTTTGGTGATCTCTAAAAAACCGAGCTGGGCGAGCTTCTTAACCCTCCTCCATAGCGTGGCTTTGGGGAGGCCGAGGATCTTCTGGAGCTCGCCCTGCATAATGGTTCCTCCGGCTTTCTTTATCTCTTCGAGGATCATCTTGTCCGTCCTATCTAGTATATCCGGGATATTTGATGCTCTCACCTTTTTGAAATAGTATATCGTTGCACCAATCACGGCCAAAGCGATGATCGCGGCGACAATGTAGATCGTGGTTGACGGGATAATGGGTTGTACGGGCGTTGCAGCTGTGTTCTGCCCCGTGGTCTGGCTCTGTGATCCGGGAGAAGAAGTTGTCTGTTGAGGCTGGGTCGTCGTGGCTGTTCCACCGGGCACGGGTGTGGTTGTCCGGCTGGTCTTGGTGATCGTGTATTTTATTGTGGCTGGGGGGATTATCACCATTACTAGTTTCCCGTCGATGTTTCTAATGCTCACGATGTTGCTGGGTATGCTGAGGAGGACAATGTTCGGTGATACGATGAGCTTTACGGGTGCTCCTATGTTGTTTATATTGAATTCAAGATAGTTGTCGTTGCTCGTTATGTTTCCTATGTATTGTATCTGTATGGTGCCGTTAGCTGTGGTGGCTATATATATTGTCTTGTTAACATATATTGACGCGACTTCTTTCCCATTAAGCATGGCGGTCATCGTAGATATGATCGGGTCGACGGGGGCCGGGTACTTGTTAAGCCCGGAGACAGCCGTACCGTTGATCACCACTTTTACTACGCCGTCATCGTTGATTATTATCTCCGAGCTATAGCTCTGCTGCGCAGTAGCAGGCGGCAGCGCGGCCGCAAGCAGTCCTAGGAAGAGTA
Organism: Desulfurococcales archaeon; assembly: GCA_027083045.1. Lineage (GTDB taxonomy): Archaea > Thermoproteota > Thermoprotei_A > Sulfolobales > Desulfurococcaceae > JAADCY01. The sequence continues at coordinate 4,122 of JALWQP010000056.1, read as the reverse complement.
CAGCATAAATAACCAGCATTAAATTCCTAATCAACATGTTTCGAATACACCTCCAGATACACTGTATTTCTTAACGTGAATAATAAGTATCGGTATTTATAGCATTACCTGGTTTCACGGGTTTCACGGCGGGTTTCACGGGGATTCTTATATGGTTTTGAACAGAGAGAAAAGGGTTGAGGTGAATGACGTGAAGGCCGTGTATAAGCTACTAGGATCAATTATGGTCTTGGCACTAATAACGTTATCTCTGCTCCCAGCCACCACTCTGACGTGGGCAGCCGGGATCCAGGCATCGGGGCAGACGCAGCCCAGTCCACTGGTAAACGTGACTGTGCTGAGGAGCCAAGCAATACTCCTGAAAATAATGATCGAGAGAGCGTATAGGTCGCTCAATGCTTCAAGCATTCCAGAAGACCTCAGGAGTAAGGCTGAGGAACTGATCAGTGTCTCGACCGAGAAGATAAACACCATGACAGTAAATCAGCTTGAGAAGCTTGTTTCGGAGGAGAAAACCGTATACCATGAACTAACCAGCATCCTGGAAAAGACCACGCCATCAAACGTCACCATAACTGTGATCAAGACCATTGTCAACCAGGTGATCACGAGCCTCAACAAGACTCTTTCAACACACTATAAGGAGCTCCTACACGAGCTGTATATTAATATAACAAAGGTGATAGAGACCGGGAACACGGTTAAGATCATAAGCGTCGTGAAAGAAATAGACAATATAGCGAAGATCATGCATGTCCGGAAATTCGCTGACACCGTGGAGGCCATGACGCTACAAGCAGTGAACACGACAATAAAGACCAAGAGCCTAGAGGAAGCCTATAAGCTCATGATAAAGGCAATGCACGAGCTAAACAAGACGGTAGACATACTGAGAATAATCAAGAAGAGCCTCCCCATCAACAATATGACTAAAGAAATAAGCGTATCAATAGACCTGGCGCTAACACATGTGAGCCAGGCACTAAAACTCATCGAACAAACAATACCAATAATTAAAGTATATGTAGAGACAAATATGACGGCTAACACAACTGCCGTGAAGGAAGCCGTAAAGAAAACAGCTAACGTGACGCTACAAGAGATAATGGAGAGGCTCAGAAGCCTCAACCAGACCCTAGCGAGACTACGCGAAGAAGCAATCAAGACCAACAATACGAGATTATATGAGCTGGTAAACAAGACCATTGAGCAATACAAGATAATGGCCAGGCTGGCCATAAGAGCGGAGGAGATGATCGAGAGCGGTAACCTCACCGGGGCACTGAAAATAATGGCTGAGATAAAGACTATGCTACACGAAGCATGGGGCATGATAGAGAAGAACGCGTCCAAGTACATGGCGGAGGACATAATTGAGAAGCTAAAGGAGCTCAAGGCCAGGATCGAGGATGCCGAAGAACACCTGAGCAAAGTAGCTGAGGAGGCCAAGAGGTGCGGCTGTAACGACGCACTAAACATGACCAAGCAGGCAATGAAGATGCTAGGAGAGGCCAAGAAGCTCTACGCTGAGCTGGAGAAGATGGCCAAGAACGGAGAAGTAAACGTCACTGTAGCAGTGCAGATAATCAATAAGATAGACTCGATAATCATACAGGTGAACATCACGATAAGTACCGCCGAGGGAGTAATCGAGACGGTAAAGAAGGTTAAGGTAGACATTGAGAACCAGATCAATAAGACCATAGCCATACTGAAAGAATACAATAACACATTAACAAGGCTCATGCAATTAGCCGAGAAAATCAATGCCACCCAGGCAGAAAAGGTGATCGTGGAGCTCAACGAGACTCTACAGCAAGCATTGAAGATGGTCGAAGAAGCCAATAAGACGCTCCAGCAGGGCAACGTGACCGATGCAGCCAAGATACTCAACATGGTCAAGGACTTGATCAAAAAGATCGAGAAGAAGATGGAAGAAGTAAAGAAGATGATCAGGGACGTTGAGGAGAAGGTTAAGCAGGAGCTGGAAAAGATTATCAAGAGTATGAGAGAGGACATCAACAAGACGATGACCCGGATAGACAAGCTCTACAGTGAAGCAGAGAAGCTCAACGTGACGGATGCGATGAAACTACTGAACAAGTCCAGAGAACTACTAGTAAATGCGTCGAAGCTACTCGACGATGCGGAGAAGATGCTCAGGGAGAACAAGACCCTTGATGCTATAATATGTGTAGGCGAGGCAAAGCTCAAGATCATGGAGGCCAAGATGCTTGTCGATGAAGCGGAGAAACTCATAAAGGCGGCCGAGGAAAAGGCTAAGGCACAGCTCGAGATCGAGATAAAGACCCTGAAGGCTAGGATATACCAGGACAACAAGACGCTATCACTGCTCAAGATAAAAGCTGAGCGCGAGAAGAATGAGACAGCACTGAAAATGATAGAAGAAGCATACAAGCTACTCGGCAACGCGACACAGCTACTAAACAATGCGGAGAAGAAGCTGAAACAAGACGATATAGTGGCTGCCAAGCAGCTGGTTGAACAAGCCAGGCAGTTGGTGGAGCAGGCCGAGAAAATCATTAAGGAACTATCAAGTAGCCCATAATTTCAGTACTACATCATATTATTGTTTTTCTATCTCTACTTGTCCAGGTCTTTCTATCACTGATGTACTTGGTGGTATTAGATAGTGTCAGCTTGCTGAGTTCTTCAAGCATCTTCTCAGCCAATTCAATAATCTTATCGCTTTCCATAATGGTTTCTATGGATACTTCGTCGCTCAACATTCTTTCCTCGTAGATATTAACCATGAACATTCCTTTCTTCCTAAAGAACCCCCGAGGCGTTAACGTGAAGTACATGATGAACTCCTTATTAATCCTGAAACCAATGATCTCGTGGCCACCGTATTTTATCTTCACTATATCTATCAAGGTTTTCCTCCTGTTCTTATATTCCTCCATGGTCTTGTAGACCGATATTATCATCGATACTATGAGCTCATCGTGATTTGGTCTTGGAGGCATATAACCATATTTTTCCTTAAAGAGCATGCCAATATTGTGAATTATTCTTATAGAGACGTCTCTATAGAACTCCCTAGTGCGTGTAGGCGTGTTTTTCGCAGTATACATTGTGTATTTGAAGCTGGGCCTCCAATCAGACATAATGTTCACTCCATCACTGTTATTTCTGTTTAAAAACTATTATTGCTTGTTCTATTCAGAAATCCGTGAAATCATTATGAATAAAATTACATATGCTTTTCCAATTCTTTGATTACTGGCATATATTCTTCTTAATTAAATAGAAAAAAGAATTTATATTGATGGATTTTTACTTCCACTTGGTAAGATCTAGCTCTCCCTCAGTCTTCGCAACTATTGATGTACCTACAAGGTCTCCTGTTACATTGACCATTGTTCTGCCCATATCTAATATGGCGTCTATGCCGGCGATCATAGAGTACGCTAGGGCTACATTGGGGTTCGTCAAGGGTAGGCCGACGCTTTGTAACACCATAGCTAGCATTATCAGGCCCGCACTCGGTACACCTGCAGTACCTATCGAGGCCAGTACAGCTGTTAATACTATCATTAATTGCTGAGCAATGGTTAGATGTATACCAAGCGCGCTAGCGATGAAGAAGGTCGCAATCGCCTGATACATAGCTGTACCGTCCATGTTGAT
>JALWQP010000056.1:0-458 GCA_027083045.1 Desulfurococcales archaeon | reverse complement strand
CGAAGGCTGTTAGCATCGCCTCCTTGGCGCCCTTCAAGAACTTGATAATATTTAGTCTGAAAACAGCGAGAATACCACCATATGTAAGGAATATGTGTATGAAGAGGCCGACATAGAGTGCTACAACAGCTATGGCGAGAGGACCTAGTACTTTCGGCCCATACTTAGCGACCACATACCCGATCAGCGCGAATACTCCTATGGGCATGTATTCTAGGATGCCCCTGACTATCTTATACATAGCTTCGGCCAGGCCGTCGAAGACACGGTAGGTTGTCTCGCCCGCCTTCCTTAGCCTTTCATTCTTACTGTTCATCAGATAGGTAAGCGCTATGCCGAGAACAATAGCGAAGAATATGATCTGGAGGACCTTGCCCTCTGTAAGCGCGGCGAACGGGTTGGTAGGGATAATGTTAAGGAGGACATCAACAAAGCTGGGCGGCTGGCTGACCTTGATC
>JALWQP010000055.1:334-6634 GCA_027083045.1 Desulfurococcales archaeon | reverse complement strand
GATTATTGTAGCTGGACACCGAGGAGCGCGTCCTTGGCGTCCCACCGAGAAGCCTAGTGAGGCAAAGACATGCCCATTTTGTCCAGGTTCTCCTGAGACAAGAAGCCTCGGAGAATGGGACGTCATAGTTCTCCCAAACAAGTATCCTGCCCTGAAACCTAGTGCTCAAGAGCCGCCAAAACCCGTCGAAGACATATATACATCTATGGCAGCCCGTGGCTATTGCGAAGTCCTCGTTGAGACTCCTAAGCATACAGGCGATCTTCATGACCTCAGCATGGAGCATATGCTGAAGGTTGTGAAGAAATACCGCGACGAATACATGAGGCTATCAAAGATAGACTTCATTAAATACGTGGCTATATTTAGGAATAAGGGGAAGGAGATCGGTGTCAGCCTAGTACATCCTCATAGTCAAATCTATGGTCTTCCATTTATACCGCCTAGAATAATCGTGGAGTTAGACAACTTTAGGAGGTTCTATAGGGAGAGAAATGAATGTTTGCTTTGCCATATTATAGAGTTGGAGCGAGAGCGTAGAGGGGATAATAGGATAATTTATGAGAATAGAGATTTCATACTGATCCATCCATACTATGCTATGTGGCCTTATGAGCTACATATTTATCCAAAGAGGCATGTGGAAGCGATAGACCGGCTCACCGAGGGAGAATTGAGGAGTCTCTCGGACATCCTCAGGATGACGACGGCGATATATAATGGACTATTCGACAGGGATATGCCGTATATTATGGCTATGCATAATAGTCCTTGCGACAATGATGAGTACAAATACTATCACTTCCATATAGAATTTTATCAGCCATACAGGGATCGTGATAAGCTAAAATACAGGGCCGGGATCGAGACGGGTTTCTGGGTGTTCACATTCGATGGCAACCCTGTAGAGAAGAGAAGAGAACTAAGGAGCTCATGCTTTAAGGTGTCCGAGAAACTAGATCATATGGGTGAATGTATTGAATAGCCTTATCAGGCTATTGGTCAAAGAGTTCAGGGAGGCGTTCAAGGCCGAACCGGATACGGTAGCAAGTGCGCCTGGTAGGCTGGATTTCCTCAACACTCACCAAGACTATAAGCGTCTGCCCGTCGTATCCGTCGGAGTGAACCTGAGAACCTACATAGGCTTAAGAAGAAAGGATAATAGGGCATACATCATCAGCATCAACATGAGGGATCTCGGAGAGCCATATATTGATAGCTTCCAGCAGCCCGATCCCCCAATCCTAGGGAGGAGGTGGTTCGGGAACTACCTCAGGGCAGCGGTCAAGGCCCTACACAGACTCGATATACACGTCGATGGATTTGAAGCCGTGATACTAAGCAATGTACCCGTCGGAAGCGGGCTGGCAAGTAGTGCGGCATTACTTGTATCATTCATTGCAGGCCTCAACGACCTTTTCGGGCTCGGTATGAACAGAAAGCAGATTGCTGAGTCCGCATACATAGCCGAGCACGATGTCCTCGGCATACCGTGCGGCAGGCTAGACCAGTACGGATCCGCGTTTGGCGGAATTATCAGAATAGATACAAAGCCTCCTTTCAGAGTGGAGGAGCTCCCTTGGCTTGACGCGGTATTCATCGTAATGGACTCTGGAATCAGGCATAGCACGGCCGACATACATCCTGTTAGGCAAAGAGAGATAAACGAGGGACTTAGCGCTCTATTATCTCTTGACAGCCTCACCGAGTCCCTCAGGAGAAAGCTTGGATACAGATATGACGAGGTTCAGTGGGAGGAAATAAGCCTAGAAGAGATAATGCCATTCATGAATATGATTCCCGAGAAGCCTAGGAAGAGGATCCTGTACACACTGCTGGCGAACAAGACTACGGAGATAGCTCTGAGAGTGCTCCGCGGCGACTATACTTGTATAGATGATCTTAAGAGGATCGTAGGGAAGAAATGGTCTTCGGAGATCGACAGATATCTCGGCAAGGATGATTGGAGGGAGGGAATAATAGGGGTTATAATGTCATACCAGCATGAACTCCTAAGAGATCTCTACGACCTTTCTCTTCCGCTACTCGAAAAAATATGGAGGGCGGCGCTTGACAATCAAGCATATGGCTCTAAGCTATCGGGGGCTGGCCTAGGGGGCTCGCTCATAGCACTTGCTAGGGATGAATACGCTATTAGGATAATTGATGCATCGATCAAGGCGGGCGCTCGATCCGCCCTAAAAGTAAGTATCGATGAGGGTGTGAGAATAGAATCAATCTGAGATATTTTTCTTAAGCAGTTCCCTAACTAGGCTCTTAGCCGTTAGCTCGACCGCCTCCTTGCTCGAGTACCTCGGCTTCCACCCCCTCTTCTTGATCTTCTCTATGCTCAGTCTCATGAACTTTACATCTCCTGGCCATCCACGTCCATCCCTTGTCCCGCCAGTGAACACGTACTCGGGTCTAACACCCATGACCTGCGCCACAACATCTGCGATTTCCCTCACGGTTATCCAGTCATCGTTTCCTATGTTGTATACGTCGTACCATCCCTCAATATGTTGTGCCGCGAATAGTGTTGCGTCGAGCGTATCCGTTATGTATAAGTAGCTCTTCCTCTGTGTTCCATCCCCGAGTATCTCTAGTTTCTCCGGGTTCTTCCTAAGCTTCACAATGAAGTCATAGATCACGCCATGCCTCAGCCTTGGCCCCACGATATTCGCGTATCTCAGCGATACTGCTTTGAAGCCATAGAGATGAGCATATGAGCAGATTAGTGCCTCGCAGCCTGCTTTGCTTGCCCCATAAACGCTTATAGGTCTTATCTCATGCGTCTCGGGGGTAGGTATGGTCTTTGCGTCCCCATACACTGTGCTCGAACTCGCGAAGACGAAGAGTTCCACGTTTCCTTCTCGCCGTATTGCTTCGAGAAGGTTGAAGGTCGCATATATGTTTTCCCTGAAATGTATCTCTGGCTCGGTAACGCTGAGCCTTACCTCCGGATTAGCCGCGAAGTGGAATACTGTATCGATATCCTTTATGGCTCTTGATACATCCTCAGAGTTCTTGAGATCACCCCTTATGAACTCGAAGTTCGGTTTGCCGAGGTGATGAGAGATATATGATAGATCACCACTACTCAGGTTATCGAACACTCTGACATTGTAGCCTTCCATAACGAGCCTATCGACGAGGTGGCTCCCGATAAAACCAGCTCCACCCGTAACAAGTACTCTTTCCAAGAAGCACCACCAAAGAACTCTGCTGTATAACTGTTAACCACTATTGTAGTATTATCCATAAAATCATTATGGCATTGTTTTAATGTTCCTCAACAATGGATAAGCCATAATTGCTTAATCATATTAGTACTTAGTACGTGGATAAAGTTAATTCATAAGGAAGAACATAATGGTCAACTGCCCGAGGAGGGGTGCTGTAAGATATTGTATTACGTCATCATACCGACATATAATGAGAAAGACAACATAGAGGAGCTAATAAGCAGACTTACAAGAACCTTGGATCCACTTAATATAGGGTACAAGATCCTCGTTGTAGACGATAATAGTCCCGATGGTACATGGAAGAAGGTTCAGGAGATTATGGAAAACAATAGGCATGTAGAGTTGATCATACGGGAGAGGAAGGAGGGAATAGGTGCGGCAATAAAACATGGATTAAAATATGTTCTTGAGGAGACAAATGCAGAGTACATAGCGACAATGGACGCGGACCTAAGCCATAGGCCCGAAGACTTGGCAGAAATGATCAGACATAGCCGGGAGGCAGACCTAGTACAGGCTAGTAGATACATTGAGGGAGGAAAGATCATTGGCTGGGGTCCTCATAGAAAGCTGATAAGCTGGGGGGCAAACACGCTTGTCAGGCTATTGTATAGGACAGGGCTTCACGAGCATACCACAAATTATAGAATATATAGGAGATGGTTGGCCGAGAAAATAGTCGAGTACACTAAGTCAAAGAGCTATGAATGGGTAATAGAGGCCCTCCTTGTATCAATAGCTTGTGGCGCCAAGATAGTGGAGATCCCGACAACTTTCATCAATAGAGTTAAAGGCAAGAGCAAGCTGGGGATCACTGATATCCTTGGCTGGTTCAAATACATTGTAGCATTCAGAGCCAGGTTCAAAGAAATAAGAAGCATCTGTAGGGAGAGTGCGCCCAGGTCTTGAAGCGAGTAACCCCAGAGAGCACTCGCTTGTAGATTATCTCCTAGCGGGACAGTAGGGGAGGGGTATGTAGCAGCACCCATACATGAGTGGATAAGCCTAGAAGTCTTCCTATACAGTATACTCGAGAAGATACCTCTCAACCCTCTATATATGAGGGGATACGACAGAATAGGATGCTATCTCTGCCCAACATCAAGAATGGCCGAACTAGAACTAATAAAGGAAACCCATCCCGAACATATGATTAGTTGGATAAGATACTTAGAAAGCTATGCCGAGGAACATGGGCTGCCGAGATAATGGATAGACCTAGGGCTATGGAGATGGAGGTTCCGGCTACCCGGAGAAATTAGGATGCTCCTAAAGAGGCAGGGAATTGACATCGATGCCATGAATAGAAGTATTGCTGAAGATTATGTCGAGAAAATCATTGTGGATTGGGATTAAGACCTTGTAGAGATATATTTCAAGGGCAGATATCTCTTCAAAGAATATACTCGATGACCAAAAATCGTAGAGTTGAATGCCACCATAAACAGCGGCGGCTTAAAGATACATAGAAACGGGTACGAAATAGCCGAGATAAAAGACAATTATCTCAGAACGAGATTATTGTGGATAAACGATAAGCGTGCTAGAGAGCTACTCATGCTAGTATATAAAGGTCCACTGCGTCGGTTGCGGTATGTGCAGCATTACGTGCTTCAGAGACTCTATCGGCCCGGCCTTCTTCGAGCCAAGCAGATGTAATAGATGTAGAAAATGCTTCTACTCTTGTCCATCGGCAAACAACCTGGTAGCACATGTTTTAACACTACTAGGCAGCAGCTATGACCGCTAAGCATGTATTTCTTCCCCGGAAAACCGTGTTTCGACAGCACTTATGAACTAGTACATCATATACTCTACGAACTCCACCGGGCTGGGAACGGATTGAAGCCGCATACACTCTTCGCGTTTAACATCAATATATGACTCTATTAGTTCCCTTGGGAACACCGGGAGAAGGTACTCGTAGTCCGATTCCAGCTCGTCGACGGCCTCCCATAAGCTCCTCGGTAGCCGCTGAAGGCCGAGCTCTCTAATCTCGCTCTCAGATAATTTATAAGCGTTCTTCATTAGGGGCGGAGGAGCCTCGATCTTCTTCTTTATCCCGTCAAGGCCTGCGAGAACTATGGCTGCATAGGCAAGGTACGGGTTTACTAGGGGATCTGGAGGCCTGTACTCTATCCTGAACGAGCCGCTACTCCTTGTCAGAGGAACACGTATGGCTGTGCTCCTGTTGCCCGGGCCCCAGGCGAGAACCGTTGGTGCCTCGTATCCCGGCACCAGTCTACGATAGCTGTTCACTGTTGGCGACACGATTGCAGACAAGCTTCTCCCATGCTCTAATACACCTCCAATAAAGTATCTCGCGGTTTTGCTCAGCCCATACTCTTCACTAGGATTATAGAATATGTTCTTACCACTTCTCCATAGGCTAACATGTACATGCATGCCCGAGCCATTATCTCCATAGAAGGGTTTAGGGAGAAACAATGCTTTGAAGCCGCTGAGCTCAGCTACGGTGCGAGCGATTATTTTGAATAACACGGTATAGTCCCCGAGCAGAACGGGGTCTAGGGCTGGACTGGTTACCTCAACCTGCCCGGTAGTCGCGACCTCATGGTGGGACTTTACAGGTCTATAGCCTAGTAGTTCCATGTAGTGGATGATGTCGAGCCTTATGTCCCCTACGCTGTCAAGAGGCTCTACGAGGAAGTATCCCTTCTTAACAGGTATTGCTCCACCCGTCTCCGGTGTCTCGACAACTCCTATTTTCACGACCTGCTCCGACAGGGCGATCGAAGCTCTGATCTCCTTGACCAGGAAGAACTCTATCTCGACCCCCATATGTGCTTCCACTCCATTTTTGCTTAGCAATTCCCTGAGCTTCTCGGCAACAGCCCTAGGATCTTTAACATACCTGTCGTCTTGAGGCGTAAAAATACTGGCAATACAGTACTTAACACCTGATCTAAACGGGGACGAGTATAGGTTATCTACGCATCTAAGCATGAGATCACTGTTCTCGATCTTCTCAAAACCCTTCACGCTACTGGCATCGAAGAAAGCCTTATCTCTAAACGGATCCCTTACTGTT
>JALWQP010000055.1:0-324 GCA_027083045.1 Desulfurococcales archaeon | reverse complement strand
CTTATTATCCCGGCAAGATCAGTGAAAAGGTACTTTACGATCATGTTTCCCACTTAAAGAGACTAAACCCCGTGCGGAGGTTTTATAAATATTTACCATAATAAAACTGAACAAATGACAAAATATGACGAGGTGATAACGTTAAATGTACGGGGGAACAATTGATGAGTTAGACAAACGTATACTAGAACTACTAATGCAGGATTCCAGGAGGAGCACAAGATCAATAGCCAAAGCACTAAATAAGCCTGTCTCAACTGTCCACGATAGGATCAAGAGGCTCGAGAAGAAGGGAGTTATAAAGGGATATACCGTTGTCCTTGA
>JALWQP010000054.1 GCA_027083045.1 Desulfurococcales archaeon | reverse complement strand
GGCCCCTACTTCCTCGACTATCTTAAGAGCCTCACCCTCCTCGACGCGTGCTACTGGCAGGAGCATCGAGCCGCCTCTTATCCCGCCGCCCACGCCCAGCATCCTCTCGAGAACAAGTACCCTGACGCCCTTCTTTGCGAGGTAGTAGGCCACTGTAAGGCCTGCCGGGCCGGCTCCCACGACCACTACGTCTGTCTCAGCGATATCCCATAGCCTGTCATGTGCTGCATCTATTATTCTCCTAGCCAGGTCGGCCTCGTTCAGGTTCTTGAGTGTTTCGGGGAAGAAGCTCATGCTCTCTCCCTGGGTCTCAGTATTTTTACCGGGTTATTAAAACGTTTATTACCTGGTTATCTAGGGATAGATAACATGGTGATAAAAATGGTGGGTAGAACGAGATATACAACGGTTGATTATGCGATACTCGGCGTAGTAGCAGTCGTATCGGGAATAGTGTTCTACTCGGCATGGTACGTCTACTACTTCGGCAAAGCACTCGGCGGACCAGTGCTGGCCAGAGCTATAAGCTATGGGTTATGGTATATTGGCGCACCCCTCGCAGCCACGCTGATCAGGAAGCCGGGATCAGCGTTCCTGGGAGAAACCCTCGGAGCATTGATCGAGACGATAATACCTACGGCAGGAGGATTCACAAACCTAGAATACGGTATAGCGCAGGGACTTGCAAGCGAGCTGGCTTATCTCATCCTGAGGTATAAGAACTGGGGAGTACTAGCAGGTGCACTAGCGGGGGTATTCGCAGCATTCCCATGCGTAGCACTCGACGCGATACTGTTTGGAGAGATAGCTACGCCACCAGTGATGCTGTTCTGGCTAGTAGCCGCAATGTTCAGCGGAGCAGTATATGGAGCGGTAGCTGCTGCTGTCGGGAAGGCTATCAGGAGATGATAGCATGGAGGAGCCCCTACACAACCTGCTCTACAGTGATTCCAAGAGGATCTGGGAGGCTATAAAGAACCACTCATTCGTCCAGGAACTATTCCGGGGAACGCTTCCCCTGGAAAAGTACAGGTATTATGTCGCCCAAGACTATTACTTCTTAGTGGGTATGACAAGGAGTTTCGCACTATTAGCGGCCAAGACAAGGGACTACGAGCTCACCAGGAAAGCATTATGGATGGCCTACAGCGATGCGACCATAGAGCTCGAGAACTACGAGAAACACCTAGGCGAGATCGGGCTGACGCTTGAACGGGTCAAGGCCGTCGAGCCCGCGCCAACAACGCTCGCATACGTGAACCACGTCCTAAGCATATGTAGTCTAGGAGACCCGGTCGAGTGCCTTGTCTCAACACTGCCCTGCTTCTGGACATACATGTGGCTTCCCGAGCAACTAGAGGATCTCATAGAGGAGAACAAGAACAAGATATACCGTGAATGGATAGAGACGTATAGATCAAAGGAGTACAGGGAGCTGACAAAGGACTTGATAAAAACAATCGACAAGATAGGCAGCGGGTACAGTGATATCGAGAGGCTGAAATGGATCTTCAGAACCAGTAGCAGGTACGAGTACATGTTCTGGGACATGGCCTACAGGATGGAGAAGTGGCCTGTCTAGCACCACATCCTCTAATTATTCCCTTTTCTTATTTCTTGGAGGTAATGCTGCTTATTAGATAGTTATTGCATCAAGACTATAACACGGTAATACGATTAGAGGAGCGAGACGATAAATGACAACGATAGTGCTAGGAGTAATGGCAGGGCTACTGGCAGGAACGATCTGGGGGCTCGCCCCAGGAATAATAAGCAAGTATGGCCGCGGCAAACCATTCTATATCATCAACTATGCACGCAGCATGTACGCCGTCCTACTATTGGCGTTAATGGTTATAGCGTCATCACTACCACTAAGTATTCCCCCCGTAGGCCTCATCGTAATAGCGATCAGCGCAGTCTTCGGACCACTGTTCGGCGACCTATCCTACATATACAGCATACAGAGAATAGGGGGAGGAAATGCAGTCTCGATAGGATATACCTACATCTTCGTCGCACAAGTACTATCTGCCATATTCTACCACGAACAGCTTAGTCCAAGACTAGTCATCGGCACAGTTCTCGCCATGACAGGAATATATTTGATCTACAGTGGCGAGAAACACAGGCTGAACAAGGCCGGTGTAGCCGCAGCCCTAGCAGCAGCCCTCTCATGGGGAATGGGCGCCACCCTGAGTAGACTCGCCGTCAGCTACGGAGCACCACTAGTAGTAGCCCTCTACAGGAACCTAACAGTACTCCTAATCCTAGCAACAGTATCATACAAGGAAACACCCTATGTCTTCACGAAGAACGGCTTCATACTGGGATTCATAGCCGGGGGACTAGGCTTCGGCATAGGCATGACCCTATTCCTGTACGCAGTGAAAACAGTAGGCGTAGCGGTAACAGCGCTGGCAACCAGCATAAGCCCCGTCCTAGGCAGGATATTCTCTAGGATAATAGCTGGAGAAAAGCCGTCTCCCAGAGCAGTCTATGGCACACTGGTTTCAGCACTAGGGATCTTCATCGGCGTATACTAGAGAGTTAGAATATAATTGTAGTGCAATAATATCATCATACATGGTGTTCTAGAAATACTTGTTATTTAATGATGTGGCCGAAAGAGATGATGGGTGTGGCTAGAAGGATCTGGATAGTTACGGGAGAGTATGCTTATCCCATGGTCAGGGAATACGTTAATAGGTATGTAGCTCCTCTCTCAAGGGATATGGAAGTAAAGGTTGTGAAAATACCTGTGAAGGTCATAGGTCTCGCTACGAGCAACGTAGTCCTATATCATCTTAAGAGATTGGTAGGGAAGGATAAACCAGATATCATAGTGGTTCCTGGTCTGGTGAGAGGCGACTTAAGGGAGATAATGGAGGAGCTGGGAGTAAGGGTTGTACGCGGGCCTAAGAAGCTTGAACAGCTCCTCCTAGCCTTCATGATAGGTATCGATGACTTGGAGCCTGATCGTCCTGCTGAGGAGATCATCGGCGAAAAATTAGGAGAGATCATTGAGAAGGCCCGGAGTGAACGGTTAAGGAAATCGATCATGATAAACAATGTAGAGATACCGTTGAAACCGCCTCCCTTCATTACCGCTCTCATCCTAGATCACGGTCTCGGCGCTGATTGGCTGAAAAAATATGTTCTAACCTGTAGGCCCGACATAATCGCTCTTCCGCCGAGAGAGCCCGATGAAGAAATACTTGGTCTGGTGAAAGATCTGAGGATGTATGATGGAAGGATAGCGGCGCCGTACCAGTACCTTGACACTATAGTCGGGGAGGGTGTAATGGTTTCACTGGTTTATGGTGTCATGCCGGAACAGGTTGATAGTGTTGAGGACAGGTACGGAGTCGTTGTTGAGTCATATAGTGATCTAGCCTCCGCGGCTAGAAGAGCAGAGGATGAGCCGCACAGGATTGTTCTCGACATATCCTTGCCGCCTAATCCGTTCAGCATGTTTGATCGTCTCAAGCAGCTGGAGGTGGTTGATGGTATTGCTAAATCGGCTTGGCCCACCAACCTTGCGTGGGGGGTCGACGTTGATAGTCATGGGCTCTACGGGCTGCTCCTTCCACTCCTGGCTAGGACGGGCGTGGGCCTATTGTTTATCTGGGAGCTCGAAGAGAAGCTCTACTGGAGCCTCCAGGAGATCAAGGCTTTGAACAACTTGTTTCTCCTCTCAGCATATCTCGGGCAAAATCCCCGTGACCTAGGTATTGATATGCTTTTGGTAAAGCCTAGAATCCTCCACTGGGTGGGCTTTGAAAAGCCGTATAGGGTGGTCGAGGCTGTACCAAGTGATAGGATCGTTATGGATCCTATGGGTATATTCAAGATAAGGGTTAATCATCGTGAAGGAGTCGTAGAGGCTCTCTACATGGGTAAGAAGGGCAGATTATTGATCAGAGGAAGGACGGCGAGAGAGATCAGGGACACCATTATCCGGGAAGGACTCTTGTCGAGACTCGATCATGCCTCCTACATAGGCGGTGAACTAGCAAAGGCGGAGGAAGCCCTTAGATTAGGGCTTGACTACGTCCAGGACGATGCTCTTCTGCCTTCCAGGAAAGATAAATTGGAAATCATACAGGGCTCCATTGATAGCGGCTCTTAAGCCTGTTTAAACCGGTTTTGATATCAAATATATTTAGGAAAAATCAACCATATTATATCTCTGGGGTGCCCGGGGTTATTGAGCAATCCTATAAGGTACATACCTATTCCCGAGAACAGTACGGCCCACCCAGTTATAATTAATTCCACGTTTCCCAGGGGCAACTTAACACTAAATTCTACAGTGGCATTAATGAACAAGCAGCCCCAGGCCGGGGCTCTACATTTTTCTTTTCTTGTATACTACTTGTTCTTCGCCATAGTGATTGGCGTGATATTGATCTTGGCCCATTATTATGGTGGTGGAATCCATGCCCCTACACGTGTAATAGTTCAGCTCGGCGCCAGAGAACGCAGTTCTTTTATCGAGGCGATCTACGAGTATGCTGGGATAAAGAAGATTCTGAGAAGCTATTATCTTCGGCTAAGAGAGATTTTTGGCTGTCCCTCATGCACGCCGAGAGAGCTGGCGTTGATGAGCAGGGATAGGAGGATCTATAGGTTCGCGGAGGTCTACGAGGACGTGGTTTACGGATCCAAGGAAAGAAGCGATGTTGATGAAGCCGTAAAGGAGATAGATAAGATCAGGGGTGGTGTCGGAGACTGATAGGCTCAAAAGCTATCGGCGTAAGTATAGCCGTTGTTCTGATCTTATTGATTGTTTACTCAAACTTAATGATAGCCCGCGAGGTGATAGGGGATTCCCCATCAATATATAATAATGGTCCGGGAGGTGTATCCTATTTCTTCACGGTAATGATGTATAGGCATAGCCCGATAGTCATCATGAACTTCGATGATCTCCATCAATACACGCCGTGGATTCACGTATTGTTCATTATAAGCCCGGATAAGCCCATAAGCATAGATGATGCCCGCAAGGTGCTCGAATGGGTTAGGAATGGCGGAGAAGTAATAGTTATGGATGAAACAAATAGTACTGAGGCACTCCTAAAGCTACTGGGAGTCAACAAGAGTGTTTTTGCCGGGCGTGTTGTTATGGGTATATGTAGAGTGGATGATCGTGCCGTGCCCGTCCTATTCGATGTCTTCAAGGTTTTCCCAGAGCCTGGGAATGCCAGGCCTATCTGCTGGGCCGGGAACGGTGTTGTGGCTTTCGAGGAGAAGATCGGTAGGGGAGAAGTGATAGTGATCGGTGATTCGAGCCTCGTAATAAACTACATAGTGATTGACACGCGTTACGGCGTACTTGATACATACTTCATAAAACGCTTGGTTGGGAACAAGGAGATCCTGATCTATGAGGGTAATAGAGCATATAGGATGATATACTCAATAAAAGGAGTAATGACTATAAACACGATCATGGCTATGGTCTCCGGCTTTCCCGGATTATTCTTCGGGCATCAGGGCCTGCTAAAAATAATCTCTCTAATGATTCTATGGATGATCACCACAGGGTTTGTATCAATGTACTTGTTCAGCTTTCCCCGGGCACCCTACCCCAAGCTCAAAAAACCCACGAGACACGAAGCATTGATTACCCGTAAAGAGATTCAGAGGGGGCTAAAAGATTGGGGAGTCGAGACCTCGAAGAAAAAGTAAAGAAGTATAGTAGACTATTATCCCGCGTCATAGACAATGTCTCGAAGAAAGTGATCGGTAAGAAGAAGGAGCTAGAACTGGTCTTGGCGACACTGTTTTCCGAGGGCCATGTCCTCCTCGAGGGAGTCCCCGGTGTAGCAAAGACCCTAATGGCAAAAACTATAGCCAGGTCTCTGGGCCTGGACTTTAAGCGGGTACAGGGAACACCGGATATGCTACCATCAGATATTATCGGGGTACAAATCTTCGACCCTTCCAGGCAAGGATTCGTCTTCAAGCAGGGACCAGTGTTCACCAACATCCTGTTCGTTGACGAGATAAACCGTATGCCTCCGAAAACCCAGGCAGCACTACTTGAGGCAATGCAAGAGAGACAAGTAACCATCGATGGCAGAACCTATAGACTGCCGAGCCCCTTCCTCGTTATTGCGACAATGAACCCCATCGAGATCGAGGGTACATTCCCCCTGAGCGAAGCACAGGTTGACAGGTTCCTGTCCAAGGTCATCATAGGATATCCCAGTGTGGATGAGACTGTCGAGATTCTTATGCGCTACTACGATATAGTCCGCGAAGAAGATGTGGAGCCTGTTCTTATGCCGAAAGAGATCTTGGAGATAATCGATACGGTTAAGAAGATCAGGGCCGATAAGAACGTGTTGAAATACATAGCATTAATCGTGGAGGCTACTCGTAGCCATAAAATGGTGAGGCTGGGAGCATCCCCCCGTGGAGCAATAGCGCTTCTCCTGCTCTCTAGAGGAATAGCTCTTATGAGGGGGAGAGATTATATCACACCCGATGATGTGAAGTACGTTGCCCATGCCGCATTGAGACACAGGATAATGCTGACTGGTGAAGCCATGATAACAGGGTTAACGCCTGACAAGATCATCGACTTCATCCTCGAAAGGGTAGAGGTTCCTTGAAGATAACTTTCAGCGGATACACACACTTGGTTGTTGCTCTAATG
>JALWQP010000053.1 GCA_027083045.1 Desulfurococcales archaeon | reverse complement strand
CTCCGAAGATTACATAGATACATGACATACATGAACCCATTAGCCATACTCTATGTTCTTTGGAAAAACCCTAAAGGCGCCAAGAAATATTTCATTGACCTAATTGATAAAAACCTATTAACGGACCTGGCCAACCCGGATCTGAGATATACGGTTCTCTACAGAGACCTCCTAGTTGCATTATCACCAATACTATCTATGGAGTTGTTTAGGAGGTATTATGGACCGGCATCTATCCCTGGGGAAATCCTCGCAACAGCGGAGGAGCTTGACGATGAAGGCCTGATCGAACTCCTCATTAGAACACTAAGATCATACATCAGGACACTGATTTCTACTATACAGGTTTTAAGGGCCGCCGCTAGAGCCGAGGAGTACTTAGATAGAATGAAGCTAGAGACCACAGGACTAGTGAGGTATAGGGATGTGCTCGGCAGGCTCGTGAGAACTAGTAAGAACCTAATGTTGACAAGTCTTGAAACCCTGACCGTATATCCTGAGTTGGTGACCGCGGAAGCATTAGCTGGTATCGTAGGTAAAGGATTAGAAGTGCTGGGCGGGCCGGAGGATCTAAGATTAGTTTTAAACTTGATACTCGAGGCCAGCCTCGCTCCAGATGATCTTGTTAGGGGGTTAGCATATATGCTTGGGAAACTCGTTGAGATAATCAGGGGTGTTGAGAGGGAGGCTTTGGCGAAGCTGTGTGGAAATGTTAAGGGCAGGGTATTGTTTGAGAGGCTCGCTAGACATAATGATAAAAAATGGGTCTCAATGCTGGGGGTTGAATGGGATAAAATATGTGTTGATTAGATCTTCTTCAACAGCAGGGTCTTTACCTCGAATCCTCTCAGTCTAATGGGGTTCTCTGCTTCCCTGCGGTTTCCGCCGATCAGATCAGTTTCTCCTACAACCCTGTATTTACCAGTTATCTCAACCTCTCTTTCTATGGGGTATGGGTTGTAGATGTTAGCGTAAACTATGTTGCTTGATCCCCTTAACCCGGTGATTATAGCTGACTTCTCGGGCTCAATAGATATGATCTTCTCTTCTATCAATGGATGTCCTCGAAGTATCTTCAGGGGGCTCCAGAACTCATAAGTTATAGCTGGTACCATCGCCTTCCACGCGTCTCCCTTGTGAGGATATAAGTAGTATGTGGCTCTGAACCTACCTATACCACTATAGGGGTCAGGGATTGTCGGCGCCTTGTGTATTGTCAAGCCAATCTTGTCGCCGAGCACGCTGTAGCCGTGCTTATGCATAGATATTATCGCTAAGCCCTTCTCACCATCACTAATATCCATCCATCTGAGTGCGGGGACCTCGTAAAGCAGAGCGTATTTTCTGGGATCCTCCGGCATAGTCGGCCTAACTACCGCACCGAACGGTATTTCAAACCATGCCTTATCAGTCCATATGTCTGGTTCGAACCAAGCCTTCAAGTACCTGAGCCTCTCCCTCCAATCTAGATCCAGGTCAAACCTGATCACGTTTACCCCACTAAAAAGGCAAACCCTCATCTTTACCCTCGATCTGCTGGTCTTCTTCGAGAACTCGACACAAGCGGCTCCGCCTCCACCCGCTAGTATTTGTGGCTTACCGTGAGGCTCTAATGGCTGGCCATTCATAAGCCCTGATGGGTCAAGCTCCCATGCATCAAACATCGGGGGCCTGTCAAGATGTACTAGTAAGAGGTTACTTGGCTCGTTGAGATAGTTGACCCCGCTCTTGTCTCTGAGGCTGAGTATTTCGCCGGTGTTGGACATTGTTAGTTCAAGCGACTCGTTACCAAGCCTAATGATTTCTCCGAGATCTACGTATGTGTTGCCGGTCTCGTTTGTCTCTCCGGGCTTGCTCCATGATGCTCCTATACCGGGGACCGCCTTAACCCTTACAACATATTCTCTCCATCCTATTGGTACACAGTACTCGATCTTATCTCCGCCTATACATTGATCTCTAAGTAATACTATTCCTGATCGGTGCCATGGAAGATCATTATAGATAGTATATCCTTCACTACCCGATACAACATTCTCCCTAATAATCCTATGAGCAGTAGCCAGTAATCCCTCGATCTCCCTTAACGCATTCTCATAGGTCTTAGGAATACTAGTACCCGGTAGAACATCGTGGAACGAATGGAGCAGGAGCTTCCTCCAAATGTTATCGAGAGCACCGCCCTCTGTTAGGGCCTCAGATATCTCGGCACTTCTAACCATCATTTCAGCTCTGGCGAAACAGTCTTTGATCCGATGATTTGTGGTTAGCGTCCCCTTATGGATCTCCAGGAGAAGATCGCCGGTGATAACTGGTAGTTTGTCTTTGGCTTTCCTATAAGCCTCGACAAGCTCATCTTCATCGATATCCTTCACTTTATTCGTCGCGCTGAGCAATTGTTCCCTATAGATCATCATTTCCCATGAGGGGCCGCCCCCTCCATCGCTGTATCCATAAGACATGATGATAGGGATTTCTCGGGGGACCTTTGCTCTTCTATTATACTCTAAGATATGTGATGGCGTGAGAGCCTCCGCATAGTTTGTCGGTATGATATATACGGGTATCTCTGTACCATCAACGCCTCTCCATATAAATGCATGATGGGCAGGTTTGTTTATGATATTCCAAGTGGTCTTATGGATTACGAGGAGCTCTATGCCTGCTTTAACAAGTAGTTGCGGCAGACTCGACGGGTAGCCAAAACTATCGGGTAGCCAGCCGATCCTAGAAGGCCTCCCGAGACGCTCAATGAATTCTCTCTGGCCCAGCACCAACAGCCTAGCGAGAGACTCTCCATCAACCATCCACAGGTCAGGCTCTACTAGCATCCCCCCAACCGGTATCCAGTTCCCCTTCCTTGACAGCTCTTTCACCTTCCGGTACAGCTCCGGATTTTCTTGCTCAAGCCAGTCAAGGTAGAGGCTGCTCGACTGGATAAACCTCATGTTGTTCTTCTCGGCTAACATAGCGGCAGTGCTAAATGTTCTCCTTATTTTGCGTCTCGTCTCGAGATAATCCCATAGCCATGCCGCGTCGAGGTGGCTATGGCCAGCAACATGTATTGTGTGTTCTATTTTATCCGGTAGGATACCAGATAGTAGCTTGTCTAGTTCTTCGTTGATCTGATTTGCCCGCTCCCTTATAGCGGGGTCTAGCTCGAAGACGTGGTGTTCTCCAGCAAGGATCTCTGAGCCATAAAGGCCTGCGGCGAGAAAATGATCAAGAACGGGCTCCGGTATATCAACGTGTTTATTGAACACGTAGGGTGGTCCGATCCACAGGGTTATTAGGGCTGTGGCCATTTGGAGATGGTCAGGGGTCTGGCTTACTTCGATGATCTTATAGAGCCTGTATATGACTGATTGTTTCTCTTGTTCGCCTAGTTTTTCCGCCAGATCCAGTATTCCCAGCGCTTTTATTCCTGCCTTAAACAAGTTGTTGTCTATCCTGGCTAGGTATGAGCTGTAGAGAATAAGGTAGGGCTCGTGGTCTCCATGGAGCCTCGTGTTGTCGAGGAGGAGCTCGACTGCGTGTTCTCCTGGCTCGACCGGATGGTACGTATGATAATCATCTATCCCGGCATAGTCACGTCCATCTATCCGTAGGAGGGCATTCCCATTTGTTATGACCTTCAAAAACCATGATTGACTGCTCTTGTTCATAGGAACTTCTATTCTAGTGCTGAGCGTAGCCGTCGATGCACCTCTTATAAGTAATGGGAGTTCGTAGTGTTTACCCTTGTATATCCAGTCCATGACGGGTTTTATCTCGAGGATACTCGAGGCGATTAAGTCATAGGCGGCCCGTTTTGCCTTGAGAACGAGTATGTCTGTGGGGAGTTCCAATTATGGAACACCTGTTTATGATGGGCTAAGACACGATCTTTCGGGTTATGCTGCTTATGTTAAACATAGGAATTCTTTTTCCGTAAATAGTTTTATCCCAACAGATTACTAGTTTATTTTATTAATACATTGTCTGCACCGTGGTAGCTCGGCCTTGAAGCTCTCGAGAGCCAAGGCGATCTATTACGGTCTGGGAAATCTTATGGGTGTTGGTTCAGGCCTTATAGTGCAATGGTTAATGTATTATTATTCGCCTCCTAAGAACGCCGGCCTCGCTCCCCTTGCCCCGATAGTTGTCATGGGTATAGTCTTCCTATTTGGCCAAGCAATAGACGCAGTATCTGATCCGTTGATCGGATGGTGGAGTGACCGGACATATACAAGATGGGGTAGGAGGAAACCCTTCATTGTCGCAGGTTGTCTTCTAATGGCTTTGAGCCAAACACTGATATGGCTACCACCAGTTCATGCTATATCATTAATAAATGCTATTTATGCCGCCATTATGCTCGGCATATTCTGGTTCGGGTTCACCGCCGCGATAGCACCTTATCTGGCGCTTTTACCGGAAATAGCAGTGGACGATGCTGAGAGGATCAGGCTGACAACTTATCAGGCCTTGTTTCTCCAGGTAAGCGTGGTGATCACCGGGCTCATTGTCCCGTTGTTCCTGCTCCGATACCTCGGGTTCTTCCATACATCCGTCGTGCTAACAGCTATTATGTTTTCCGCGATGACGCCTCTCGTACTGACTATCAAGGAGAGGATTACGCCTGATAAGGTGGCGAGAGAGCTCGGGTTCTTCTAGGCGATCAAGCTCACACTGAAAAACAAAGTTTTCGTAACGTATCTTGTCATGATATTCTTCCTTCAGCTGGCAATCAACATGATGAACCTCGTCCTCCCATATGGTGTGACCGTGCTTGGAGGGCTACAGAAATACTATGTCGGATACTTCTAAATTCCATTGCTCATTGTGTCGCTCGTAACTCTACCAATATATAGGTCGATATCGGTGAAGTGGGGGAAGAAGAAAGTATTCATGATGAGCATGATCGGTTTGTCGATAGCATCTATTGTTGCATCCTTCATAGGAATAATCTCAGTTAACCCACTCCTAATGATAGTAATCATCGGGGGATTCGTAGGTATATTCATTATCTCGCAGTTCATGATGCCCAATGCATTCATAGCGGAGATATCCGATCTAGATGAATCGATAACCGGGTATAGGAGAGAAGCAATATATTTCGGCGTACAGGGCCTTATATGGAAGAGCGCGGCAGGGGTAGCCGCTCTCCTCTCCGGATTTGTTATGAGTAAATACGCCTATAATCCCGGCCATGACCTAGGCGTTAGGCTGGTCTACATAATATCGTCTGTATTGTTCGTAGTGGCCACTGCCATTCTGAATAGGTACAGCGTAGATAAGCACTAGATCCTAATGATGCTACCGGTGTGGGCACACAGATAGTGTTCGGGATAAAGTTTACCTAGGACCTCCTTGATCGTGCCACCACTACAATGTATGGGTGCGATCTTTCCTACGCCTAAATCAATGAGTTTCTCAGCAATCTTCTCGCACTCAGAATAACTATATCCCAGGAGGTGGAAGCCGCCTATCACGAGGCAAGGCGGTGTGCCTGTGAAGTTTATTTCTTCCTGAACTATTCTAACTATTCCTGGATGACTACAGCCCACCAGTAGGATTGGACCTTTATCGCTTATTATGAGTAGTGATTCCTCCCAGGGCGGCCCATATAGTTCTCCCAGTACGTAGACGCCTTCTATTATCCTTGTTGTATTGTATACTGGGACAGGTCTACCACCATATCTCCTTATCTCAGGAGCTAGGTAGCTGGAATCTTTGCCGGGAACGTAGACTGGTATATCGGGGTGTGCCTTGAGGATACATGGTAGACCGCCAGTATGGTCTCCGTGCAAATGACTTATAACAACAGCCACGATCTGTTCGGGATTTATCCCTAGCTCCATAAGATTATGCTTCAGTATAGCAGGGCTAGGCCCCGTATCAAATAATATGTAGCCATTACTAGTCTCTATAAGTATGGATAAGCCCCAGGCCGACTCTAGTAGGCCACTTGGATCGGGATCGTTATCTACAACTACTATCAAGGTTACATTGCCTCCGCTCATGGTCGTAGTAGTTGCTGGCTTAAATGTTTGAACAATTATTGTAGTGTTTGCTTCTTGAATGATGTGTGTTTTACTGGTATTGCTGTATGTTGTAGTCGTAGAAATATTTGTTTGGACTAAGGAAACTTCTATCATATAAATAGCTATGCTGAAAAGAATGATTAACACGAATAAGACTATGAGGTATATTGTCCTCATATCTCTTCATAAATAATGTTATGTTTTTCTGCAGAATATCTTTTTATAATTTATTAGGTTAAACAATAATGTAAAACCTAACTTAGGTGACGAATAGATGTTTGATTATCTAGGCATTATGTTAGTATCGCCGAGGAAGAGCATACAGATACTGGTCGCCGAGAAAAGAACGATACTTCTGGGGCTAGCAATAGTTATTTTAGCGGCACTTGTCAAAGGCTTAAACCTAGCATACATAATAACCATCAAGGGCCTTGGATTCATAGGCCTGAAATTACCGTTCTTAATAGGCTTATCGTCTGTAGGCATAGTGGCTGGATACACAATACTCAATATTGTTCTCTGGCTAGTTCTTGGGCTTCTCATATACGTGTTTGATAAACTGCTAGGAGGAAAAGCATCCCTAGAAACAGTATTGTTAGCCTACAGCTATCAATGGTTACCAGTGTTCATCATAGGATTACTATCCCCAATATTCTACTA
>JALWQP010000052.1 GCA_027083045.1 Desulfurococcales archaeon | reverse complement strand
AACCCATAACACTCTAATGTATAGTACGGTGATAGCAATGGTCGCATGCACTGAGGCAGTTAAGGTTAAGACCCCCAGCGGAAAGGAAGTAGAGCTAGTACCCAAGAAGGTATGGCAGCTAAGCCCAAAGGGCAGGAAGGGTGTTAAGGTAGGACTATTCCAGGACCCCGAGACCGGCAAGTACTTCAGGGCTAAAGTACCGGACGACTACCCGATCTGTGGCTAAACAAGGAACCTTTTTTATAAAAACATATATTTAAAATAGATTTTCTCGCGTCTTGGTGAATATTTGTGGTTCCAACATTATTTCCACGAATATTCTTCTATAAGTTTTGAAACACGCTTCTGAACATTTACACTGGATAAACCAATGGTTTCAACCACACATGTAGTCATTTGATAGGGATGCTTATATAGAAAGCACAGATATGATTTAATAGTGCAGCTCATTCTCATGGGGGTATATTGCATGCCTAGCCTAGAAGTCGAGATAGCAGGTCTAAAGCTAAAGAACCCATTAATGAATGCCGCCTGTCCTATATCTAGAGACGCTGAAACCATGAAGATATTGATCGACAACGGTGTTGGTGCGGTTGTCGCCAAGACTATAAGCGTTAAACCAGCAATAGTACCGCGTCCAAGCATGGGCGTTGTAGATAGGGGTCTGGTAAGAGCACAAATATTGAAAACCTATGGTCCCGGCGACATAAGGATTGTCAACGCAGACAGCGGCAATTATAGATTCATATATGCATTGCTCAATGCCGAGCTATGGAGCGATATTCCGGCAGAACATTATCTTGAAAGAGAATACCCGATAGTTAGAGAGTACGCTAAGCAGAGGGGAGTGCCGTTCATAGTCAGTATAGGCTATAAGCCGGAAGAACTAGCTCTCTTGGGGCCCAAGGTACAAAAAGCAGGCGCTGAAGCCATAGAGTTCTCAACACACTATATAGGCAAGGACTACAGGCCCGTAGTAGAGGCTGCAAAAGCTCTAAGAGAAGCTGTTGATGTGCCGATCTTCGCCAAGCTCAGCCCATTTACACCAAACATACCGGAGCTCGTAAAGGAGCTCGAGAAAGTAGGTGTTGACGGAATAGTCGCGACAAACACGATTGGTCCAGCACTCCACATCGATATCGAGACGGGCCTCCCCATTGTAGGGGGCCCCAAGGGATACGGGTGGATGAGCGGCCCTGCACTAAAACCACTAGCTCTCGCTGTGGTTGCAGAAGCCGCTAAGAATACAAATCTACCAATAATCGGTGTAGGCGGAATAACAAAGGGTACAGACGTTATAGAATACTTTATGGCAGGCGCATCAGCCGTCCAGATATGTACAGCCGTCCTTATTGAGGGCCCAGGAATATTCAAGAGAATAGCTAAAGAGATAGACCAGTGGCTCAGAAGACATGGTTATGACAGCATTCTAGATGTCAAAGGCCTAGCACTGAAATATCTCGGCCCAGAGCCTAGGAGAACATGGGCCAAACCACCGGTCGTCGATGCCAAGAAGTGTATCG
Organism: Desulfurococcales archaeon; assembly: GCA_027083045.1. GTDB lineage: Archaea > Thermoproteota > Thermoprotei_A > Sulfolobales > Desulfurococcaceae > JAADCY01. The sequence goes on along the minus strand of JALWQP010000052.1, from coordinate 22,376 downwards.
GTGCGGGTTCTGTGAACAGGTATGCGACTATGGCGCAGCCAAAGTTATCGTTACTGAGGAAGGTAAGCGGGTTGCAACCGTAGATGTTGATAAGTGTTATGGTTGTGGACTTTGTACCAGTGTATGTCCAACGAGAGCGATTCACTTCGAGAACGAGCCATAACCACATCTCAACATTTTTATTTTTATTCCTCTTTTCGGAAAAAGTTTCAGCATACCAACAGAATTTAATGTAGGCTTATACAGAGTTAAATAGTATTCTTTTGTGGGGTGTTTCTCCCACTATGAAGACTTGTCTGGACCGGAAAAAGTGTCTCATCATAAGTTTTTAAATAATTATTTCAATTTTTTAAGAAGTAAATTAATAAGTTCAGTACCTGATTTTAGAATAAGTGGCGTTGAGGTGTTTTTCTCAAATCATTTCAAAAGAAGGAGGTGATGTGGATGAATGGTCTAAAATTACCCAAGATCCCGACCCTAAAGGATTTCGATATAACAGGCAGGAAGATATTTCTAAGAATAGACATTAACGTGCCCATTGATCCGGACACTGGCAAGATACTAGATGATCGCAGGATAAGGGTTCATGCCGAAACAATCAGGATGCTCATAGAGCAATACAATGCAGCCGTAGTGGTTGCGTCTCACCAGGGGAGACCGGGGGAACAAGACTTCGGAACGCTGGAGAAACACGCCGAGCTATTATCAGAGTATACAGGATTGAATATCAAGTTCGTACCAGACGTAATAGGTCCCACCGCTAGGGAGGAGATCAAGAAGCTCAAGCAGGGAGAAGTACTGTTGCTAGACAACCTAAGATTAGTTTCCGAGGAAATACTTGAAGCAACGCCTGAGAAGCAGAGTATGACAATAATGGTAAAGAGACTGGCACCGCTATTCGAAGCATACGTGAACGATGCGTTCGCCACGGCACATAGAAGCCAGCCAAGCATAGTGGGGTTTCCGCTTGTACTACCATCTGTTGCAGGGCCAGTATTCGAGAAGGAAGTCAAGGCTTTGAAACGCGTGTTCGAGACAATGGAGAGCCCGAGGATATTTATACTGGGGGGCACCAAGGTCAGAGACTTACTGCGTGTCATTGAGAACCTGGTAATAAATAAGGCAGCCGATAGAATCCTAACCACAGGGCTTGTAGCGCAGTTATTCCTCGTCGCTAAGGGAGTGAATATAGGTAAAGAGAACATGAGGTTCCTGGAGGAGAAGGGAATATTATCGCTAATACCGAGGGCAAGACACATACTGCTAATGGGAGCACCTATAGAGACCCCCATAGACTTCAAAATTGTAAACGAGGATGGCACCATAGAGAACGCCAGCGTCGCCGGGATCAAGGGTAAGATAAAGGACATCGGCGAAGCAACTATCAATATGTACAAGGGCTTCATTAAAGAAGCAAAAGTGATTGTGATGCGCGGACCAGCAGGAGTCATCGAGGACGAGAAGTTCAGAAAAGGCACCAAGGAACTGCTTGACGCAGCTGTGAATAGCAACGCCTTCGTACTGATAGGTGGTGGACACCTAGCGTCGATGGTTGATCCAAAGCATGTCAATGACCATGTACATGTCTCAACCGGTGGAAACGCATTATTGCTATTCCTATCTGGCGAGACCCTGCCAGCTCTAAAAGCGCTAGAATTATCAGCAACAATGTTCCTCGGATGGTAAAAACCGATTCGTCTCATCCCAGTCAACTTTATAGTAAAGACAAGAATACACGAGGGTGATAATGCTTATGAAGGAGATCAAAGTTGCCGTTAACGGCTATGGAACGATAGGCAAGAGGATTGCAGAAGCAATAATGCTACAGCCAGACATGGAGCTCGTAGGGATCGCTAAAACGAGGCCTGACTATGTCGCTCTACTAGCATATAGGATGGAAATACCCATATACACATCCAGAGAACATATCAAGCTCTTCGAGAATAATGGGATCAGAGTCGCTGGAACCATCGAGGATATGCTAAGGGAAGCCGATGTAGTGGTTGATGCTACGCCTGCAGGTATCGGTGCAAAGTATAAGCCACTGTACGAGAAGTACGGTGTTAAAGCATTGTTTCAAGGAGGAGAGAAGCCGGATATCGCCGATGCAAGCTTCAATAGCTACTGCAACTACGATGAATGCCTAGACAAGAAATACATAAGAGTAGTGAGCTGCAACACAACCGGGTTACTAAGGCTATTATGTAGCCTTAACATCTACAATAAGATAAGAAGAGTTATAGCAACAATAGTCAGAAGAGCAGCTGATCCTAAGGAAGACAAGAAAGGCCCCATAAACTCTATCAAGCCGAACCCAGTAAGTGTACCGAGTCACCACGGCATTGATGCTAAGACTGTGCTTAGGGATCTCAATATAATCACAACAGCAGTGATCGTTCCAACAACATTGATGCACCTCCACATAGTCAACATAGAGTTAGAGAACCCGATGACAAAAGATGACATAATCAACGCTCTCTCTACTAGGAGAAGAATAGCATTAGTGAATGCAGAGTTATCAGGCATAGATTCTACCGCCAAGATAATTGAGGCCGCACGAGATCTTGGCAGGAAGAGATACGATGTCCCAGAGCTAATAGTATGGGAGGACAGCATCTATGTCTCTGGCAACGAGGTGGTACTGATGCAGGCAGTACACCAAGAATCTATAGTTGTCCCCGAGAACATTGATGCTATAAGGGCTGTTACGGGCATAGTCAGGGATCCAGAGGAGTCGATAAGAATAACCGATCAAACTCTGAAAATAGGCGTTTTTCACGAAATATTCTCTGTACCCAAATCGTAATACCCCTTAGTCATGTAATAGAATATAGAGGGGGGTGTAAGACATGAGTTATAGAGAAGCACCCACGTACGAGATAAGTTTCATGTTCCGCAAAATACTTGTCCCCGTTGACGGGAGCGAAAACAGTCTCAAAGCACTAGACCTAGCAATAGACCTTGCCAAACACTATGGTTCAAAAATAACCGTAATCCATGTGAAACCCGCAGGTTTCAATCCCGAGGTCGACCCAATAGAGAAAGCCAAGAACCGCGTCAAAGGCAGAGGAGTAGAAATAACTTATAAGACCAAGGAGTTCAACCCTGCAGAGTCCAGCACATCACAGGCAGTACTCGAGGAAATAGTTGATGGAAACTACGATCTCGTAGTACTTGGCGCGAGGGGAAGAACACTAAGCGGAGAAATATATCTAGGAAGCAAAGCATTATCAATAGCTATTAACGCGCCCGTGACAGTTATAATTGTTAGGTAAAAATTTTTACTCCTTTATTAAGAGCCTTAAAGCCTTGGGATAATCTTCCTCTGGCATCTCCTCGGCAGCCGCCTTATAGTAGTTTGCAAGACCAGATGATACCACAGCAGTATAGCCTGCGTCATGAAGAGCCCTAACGATGAGCGAGTAATCCTTAGCAGCTCCAGCTACACTGAATTTTGATTCTTGTCTCTCATTCATGGCTCTCAAGTAATACTTCTTGACCGCTTCGCCAAACCATAGCTTAGACGATATGTGTAGGAATTTCTCGTGCTCAACCCCATAGGCTTCAAGAATGGCCAGGCTCTCCCCGATCAGAGCCGGCATCACTAATCCTATATTGTTGAGCGCCAACTTTATCGCTGAAGCCATAGGGACTAAGCCTACCCTAAACACTTCTTGACTATATAATGAAGCTATTTTCTCAGCAGTATCTAAGTCATCCTCATCGCCAGCAAGTATTGTTATTAGTTTGCCTGTCTTGGCCTGATCTCTGCTTCCATATACGGGTGATTCGACGTAATGCAACCCCGCGTTCTTCAGGATGCTGTATACATGCAGACTAGTTGTAGGTGTGACCGTGGTCGAGTTCATTATTATGGTATCCTTATTCCTAAGCTGGAGTAGGCCATGCTCCCCACTCACAATTTCCAGCAAGGAATTATCATCGAAAACAAAGATTATTATCGCATCAACATCCTCCATGTTATCGGGCGCGTCAACTACACTGCATTCTATCCTCCTACATAGCTCTTCAGCCTTAGCCCTAGTACGATTGTACACTACGACCTCAATATTCTTCTCTGCCAAGTACTCGGCGAGAGCTGAGCCCATCCTCCCTATTCCTATTATTCCTATCCTCAAAACAAAGACACCTAACACTCTATTTTTTCATCAGAATTAACCGTGGGCTTGAGGGGTATCATGCAGAGGAACTTCAGTTCTTTATCTCCTTTGTTCCAGTACTCGTGCTCGACGTTCGGCGGCACATATATGAAGAATCCCTGGGAAACCCTATATACTCTTGAACCTATCCTGATCTCGCCTACACCTTCTAGAACAAATATTTCGTGTTCCCAGGGATGATGATGAGGATTGATGTGTCCACCAGGCTTTATCATGAACAAACGCATCGCGAACGCTTTAGCACCATCATCTTCTTTGATTAGCCACCTAACAAAAGTTTGTGTACCCATATCATCAGGTACTTTTTCTTCTTCGACGAGTTCATAATATCCAATTTTTTCTCCACAAGGACCTTTTCCGAGAATCATGGGTGACACCAATATGATACTATTCATGTAACAGATAAAATATGATGTCTTCGACCGAATACTGAAGTAATCATTACCGAGACTATTTATCTTCGCATTATTTTTTCCTCAAGAACTGCCCTCTCCATCTCGTCGAGAATATGGAGTCTATTCCTGATATAAATGACATCACTTAACGGTATAAGGCCCGAGTTAATGAGGAACATCAGCTCGGCGAGATCCCGTGCACCATACTTCTGCGCTAATTTACGTCTCTCCTCATCAATATACTCGAGCATATCATCAATGCCTACAACAATGCCGCCAAGATCAATTGTTGCCGCCGACATTTGCTACACCGAAAAATAATGGGGCATGAATGGTTTATAGCACCTATAATAATGTTGTTACCCAGGTATTATCTGGGTGATAACGTGAGGTTTAATCCTAGGAAAGCTGCACTAATAATTGTTGATATGCAGGACAAGCTATTGAAGGTGATAGGTAGGCGTAGTGAGATCATTAAAAACATTATATTGCTGTTGAGTCTTGCTGAACAGGAGAAAATGCCCGTGATCATAACTAAACAAGTAAAGCTGGGCGATATAGCCCGGGAAATAATGGAACATATTCCCGATAACACCGTGTTCTTTGAGAAGAAGAGCTTCAGTATTTTCGGCGACGAGAAAATAGCAGCTTACATTGAGGGTCTTCAAAAACAACAACTCATCATAACTGGTATTGAGACGCATATCTGTATACTCCAATCGGTTATGGATGCCCTTGATGAAGGGTACAGGGTCTACGTGCCACCCGATGCTACGGCTTCGCAGATAGATTCTGATTACCGCTATACATTATCCCATATGGCTAGACTGGGCGCTATTATCCTGCCATCCGAATCGCTAGTCTACATGGCTATGAAAACCAGTGAGTATAGTGGTTTCAAGAGGATCTTAGAAATAGTAAAGGCCAGAAGACGTCTCGACTAGAACAACGTTATATTTATTACAAATAATACTTCTTATCGGGGTGTTGTATTTGTTCATAAACGACACGCTATCAAATATCAGAAACAAGATCGATCCATGGCTAGCCTATGATTCTCTGAAAAAGATTACATGGTACCATAGATTACAGGGCTCGACAGGATTATGGAACGCGGTGAACAGCATCAGGGAGATACTGTCAGACCATGGAATAGGCTCCAAGGTGATCAAAGTAAAGCAGGGCGAGAAGCTAGGATTTATCGAAGCACCTGCTTCCTGGGATCCCGTTGAGGGTTGGATTGAGATTAGAGAAGGAGATGAAGTACTACTCAAAATAGACATGCATGAACACCCAACCCTTGTTTCAGCCCATAGTCCAGGAGGAGAGGGGGAGGCGAAGCTAAGTATTGAGAAAGAAGGCGGAGAAGCAATACTTGGCACAGGACTATTAACATCCTTATTCGAGAAACACAGGGATTCCAGGCTCATAGTGTATTATACGAGGTCTAGATACGCTGAAGCTGTACCCTACACAGGCCTCTTCCTAAAGCCTGGAGACACGGAAGGACCAGCTGTAGTAGGTATACCAGGTTCGGCCGCACTAAAAATACTTGAGAAACTGATTAAAGGCCATGAAGTAACCGTCTCCTGGAGTGTTAAAGTTAAATGGCATGACAAGGGCCTCCCCATACTTTACGTCGGCAACAAGAACCCTAGAATACTCTTCATAGCCCATGTATGTCATCCTAAGCCGGGAGCTCATGATAATGGTAGTGGAAGTGCTGCTCTCATATCTATTGCCAAATACCTATCGGAGCAAAACGAAGAAGACTGGGCGGTTGTATGGGTACCAGAATATACGGGCTCGATCCCTATTCTCAACAAGGTTAGGCCTGAATACGTTATAAACCTCGACATGATCGGCTCAAAGCAATGGATAACAGGCTCGAGCCTATCGATTGTCGCGCCCCCACTATTTGTCAACGAGAAGCCGGCGGCGGCCGCATGGGTAGCGGCATACACAGTGTTTAACTCGGCTTCAAGCTTTGGAGGTAATAGTTTACCAAGGTATAAGTGGGAGATCAACCCATATACCATGGGAAGCGATCATGATGTGGCGCTAGCAACCGGTGTGCCTGCAACTATGTTTAATGAGTGGCCAAGCAAATACTATCACACCGACATGGATACCTTCGACACTATTAGCAGGGATAACCTTAACCGCGTCATAGCGGCTTCCCTTTTAGCCTATCACATACTCAAAAACAATGAAGAAGCAACAAAGGCTGCCGAGGCCTTCAACAACTACAGGCTTGGATGGTATTATCTAGAGAGCACCAAACGCGGAGTACAACCCATAATCAGTCCGACCGAGCTTATCTCCGAAAAACTCCTAGACAGCGCGACCGATAAGCCGTTGCTACCATCACCTATAACATCGAGAAAAATAATGAACGTGCTTGGCGTTGAAGAGTATAAAGAACTCAGAAAGATAAAGGGTTCGATCGAGTATCTCGGCCTTTACGCGCCTCTACTCTACGGTTTAGGAGTAACAGATCCCGAGAGGATAAGGGAATACTATCAGTCAGAGAAACTGCTAAGATGGCGCGCCAATGAAGAGAAGAGAATAACCGACGCCTTTACCAGGATCAAGGAAGAACTACTTCATTAGCGGGGGAACCTGTTTTAATGTCATAGCAGGTCCTCAGTAAAACCTTCTTTTTATCTGCATATTCGACCACTTTTTCTACATATTTCTTCCAGTTCGGGTCTCTCAATAGATGGTGATCATAGATTATCAATCCGGGCCTCTGATCAATAATGTACAGGATATTTTCTATCGCCCTATTCAAATTTATTTTGTTAAACATGTATGGGTACAGGTATGTGGGTGGGCCGTCAAGCAATAGTATATCAGGTTTAGAATCAGCTATATAGTAGGCATAATCCTCTATTATTGGCCCCATCACATCGCTCGTATAAAATATTCTCTTATTTCCAATATCAATTATGATGGGGACGATCCAGCCTGTCCTATCGTATTCTATACCGTGATACCAGGGCTCGAGGGATCTTATCACTGCATCGCCATACTTGATAGTCCTACCTTCAGCCCAATGTATCTCGAACTGATCAGCCTGTATTTCACGAAGCCATTTGTTCCTAAGCCACAGTCTCTTTAATCGTCTAAACCATTCTTTTCCCTTTTCCAGTAACTCTTTCCTCCTCATACTATAATTGCCGTAATCCTTAGATAGAGCATGATCTAATGTCTCTGTAGGATCAGGTAATTCGATATCAGGCGGTGATTCCTGGTATTTCTCAATGTTTTCACCGATTATGGCTAATAGTTCTGATAAGAATAGCCTCGCTCTTTTCCACTGGCTTTTATTAATATATATGTTCGGGTTCTTGACAAAGAGTTTCTTTCCCATATAAATATTATGGCCCAGATCTTTATCGCTGGGTAGAATATGATGATCATAATGGTAATGAGTTATAATGACTATTTTCGATCGACGCGCATATTTCTCGATCTCTTTAACCGCTCTTCTCCTCAGCTCCCTCTTAGTAGCTGGGTCGAGAGGATAGGAGGGCTGAAGAGCCGCCGCACCAGGATCAATCAAGATGTATCCTTTGCGAGTTTCTATAGCGAAAGAAAACGATTTGGCCCCAAGGCTATCACACCAAACGATGTGTAGCCGCGAATGACTTCCCAATAGGCTCCCCTAACAGCTATATTATTTTGATACAGAGTAGTGATAGATTTTAGTATGGGGTTAACCGTAGATTTTTGTTTCAGATAGATTTGTTCTTGAGGGGTATCAGTTGCCCGTTATTAGGATATCGAGAAAGGACCTAGAAAGGCTTGTCGGTAAAAAGCTATCTGATGAAGAAATAATGGATATCCTTCCAAGGATTAAGTGTGAGATCGAAGTCATTGAGGACGATACCATAGAGTTTGAGACCACGCATGATCGGCCTGACCTTTATAGTGTTGAAGGCGTCGCCAGAGCTGTACGTTCATTCTTGAATATGGGGATATCCCGATACAATTATGTCGATCTAGGCTATAAGGCCTATAACAAAGGAGTTCCTAGGAGACCATATGTTGCTTTCGCGGTAGTGAGAGATCTCGAGCTAGACGAGGAAGCGGTTAAACAAATGATGCAGCTCCAGGAAAAACTAGCCATAACATATGGTAGGAGAAGGAGAAAAGCTAGTATAGGCGTCTATGATCTGGATAAATTTGAAATGCCTGTCTACTATGAGCTCGTTGATCCTAAGAAGACCAAGCTAGTTCCGCTTGAAGGAAAGAATGAACTAACACTTAAGGAGATCCTATCCAGGACTGAGAAGGGGCGAGAATATGGGCATTTGATAGCTTCTTGGGAGAAGTATCCAGTGATCAGAGATGCTGATGGCAAGATATTATCACTGCCACCGATAATCAATGGTGAAGATACCAAGGTGACCGTTGAAACCCAGAATATATTGATAGATTCTACGGGGACTGATCTAGATACCGTTATTGATATGGTAACAATTATGGCAACCAGCATTGCAGAGAGAAGCAAAACTAAAACTATCGCCTACGTCTCTACAATCATGGGCAAAGACAAGATCGTTATAGCCCCAAGGGATAAAGGCCCTATAATAAACATTAGTCTGGAGAAGGCCAGAGATGTACTAGGAGTTGAGCTATCCTTGGAAACAAGTATTGAACTATTATCGAAGTCTGGTATAGAGGCAAGGGTTAAGCCCGGCAATGCCCTGGAAGCACTGGTTCCTCCTTATCGTATTGATCTTAAAACCGAGATAGATATTATCGAGGAGCTCGCGATAATGTATGGGCTTGACAGTATCGGCAAGACATCGTATGATATACCTCCCTCGAAAGGCCCGGGGAGAATTCATCCTATCGAGTTCTTATCGAGGAGAATAAGGCTCATAACAGCTAGTTATGGCTTCATCGAGGTCGTCAACTATATGATGAGCAGCTACTACATGCAAAGCAGAGTGTTTGGTTCGGATAAACCTATTATTAAGGTGCTCAACCCCAAAATGGAGAAATACACTGGACTGAGAAGATGGTTGACTCCGGGCTTAATCGATATTGTGAGAGAAAACCAGGAGCGCGAACCAGTGATTAAGATCTTTGAGGTGGGCGACGTTGTGCTTCCCGATCCGGAGAGCCCGACAAGTGCTAGGATCGAGAGAAGGCTCGGTATAGCGATAAGTCATGAAAAAGCGACTCTGACAGATGGTTTAGCATATGTGCACGCCATACTTGATAGGCTAGGTGTGACTCATAAATTCGAAAAAGGATATGTTAATGGATTGCTGAAACAAAGAACAGCGTTCATAGTCCATAATGATAGGGTTATAGGATTCGTTGGTGAAGTGCATCCTAAGACTCTTAAAGAATTAGGGATCGATAGACCCGTTGTAGTTGCGGAGATTTATCTTAATGATTTATTAGATATTCTTAGATAAGATAGTTGCTGAGGATGAGGCTTAGAAGGGATGACCCACCCTGTGGGGATGAATTGACGGGCCTGGCTGAGCTCTTTTCTCTATTCTTTCGGGTAAGCGATCATATAGAGAATAGGGGCTAGAATAGTTGTTGTTATAGCTACTGTTATGGCTGTGCTATAGTATGTCTGATTGATTACCCCTATTGATAAGCCAAGGTTAAGCAGTGCTGTTTCGAGCGCACCTCTTCCCGACATTGCAAGACCTACTGCTAAGCTTTTTCTTTTATCCCGGAGTATTTTGTATGCTATTGGCGTTGCTCCAATGAATTTGCCAAATACGGCCATTGCTAGGAGTATAGTATATAATAATGGATCCACTGCTCTAGGGACATATACTACTCCTATGTATGTGAAGAATAATGGTATGAATATAACATCTAACACTATTGTGAAATCGCTTATGAACTCAGAGATAGCTATCCTCGTCCTAAGGAATGGATCATGGAATTCTCTCCCCCTGCCGATCAGTATGCCAGCCAAGTATGCACCGATAAGTTCACTTAAACCAGCCATTCTCGCGAGGAAGGCGAGGCCGAGAGCTAGTATTATGCAGGATGTGGCAAACCATAAGTAGTTATGGCTGATCGTTTTATAGAATCCCGTGAACCTTCTCGATAGGAGTCCGCTAATATAGAATATCACGGTGAGAAAAACAGTCGTTTTTATTGATAGTATAACAAGAGATTTTAGATCTATGACTCCATGATTTAGCCCGGCTATAATGCCTATAATGAACACGGCCATGATATCATCAACAAAGCTCGCTCCAACGAGCAAGCTCTTACTTTTAACATCGCCTCTATGCGCTACGATGGCGGCCACTGTCTCGGTCGCCGTGTTAGATAGTACTGCGGCAAGGAAAACCGCTGCTAATAAGCCGACACCAAGGGACAGAGACGCCGTAAGAACTAAGAGAAATGTGGTTGTGACACCCATAGCTCCCATAAGCACTACGGAGCTTCCGTGGCGTCTGAGTTCTCTAAAATCAGTTGTTAGGCCTGTATAGAACATTAATAGGAGTAAGCCGAAAGAGGCTATACCCATCAGTTCTGGAGATGGATATACTATTCCCAGGACGTATGGGCCGAGTATAATCCCAGCTATGACATGGGCTGCGACCGGATGAAGCCTATATTTTCTAAACGGTATCTCGAGGATCTTAGCAAGTACTAGGAGGGATACCAGTCCAAGTATAAATGTTTCTTCTTGATACAATCTCTCCTCACTCCAACATATAGGAAGCAACTAGTCTTCCATCAGTTAATAGGATGTAGCTTTTTCTCGCTATTATAGGCATGACATTTGGGCCAAACACTTCTTCCTGTACAAGGTATCCGTCTTTTATCTTGTATAGCCTAGTGATGGTGTTTCTTTTCATCTGTTCATGTACAGCAACGATGTCCGAGGCCACCAATGCATAGTAAATATTGCCTATGATATGGCTCGACCACCTTATCCCTCCTCTGAAATCATAGTTTGCGATAACAGGCATTCCCATTATGACTGATAATGCTGTAACGCTTAAATCGTCCGGGTTGATATTGTATACTCCCCTCGTGAATGGAGGCCTAGTAACAGTATAATCTATAGAGTAATCTATGAGATTGTAGACGCGTATCTCGTTTCTATCCATTATGGCTACTTGTTTAGAGCTAAACCTGTCCATTCCCGATATCCTATGCGGTATAGGATTGAAAGGTATAAATAACGGTACTCCCTCATCGCTTATAACTTCCTCACCATCATTGTTATAGCCGCGACAATAGAGCTTCCCCTCCTGCTCACTGATAATAAATATCATGTCTGGTGAAGAGACAAGATACCCTCCAAACCTCGATAGCTCATCGATAATGGCGCCTGTCGATGCATCGAATATTACTGACGCGGTATTATCCTCCGTGAATCCATGAGTGGTCACCGCAATAATATTTTCAGTCGCAGCAATATCGAAAGAAAACACTTTACCCGAACCTATCGTCTCGAGTATGTCCCCATGAACGCTGTAGACCTGAATTTCCAAAGTATAGTTTGGGGAGAGTATTGCTGCTACACATATATCTTTACGGCACTCCATCTTAGCATCAAGGCCTCTTACGATCTTACCCCAAACCCTCTTTTTATACCCCTTAAAACACTGAAACGTGAAGAACTCGCGTCTTCGCTCAACTGATCCCCTTAGTTCCACCTCTTCTAGTGTATTGATGCTTGTCTTCCCGCTGATCGAGTTGATCCTGTACTCAATCATTTTATCGACGCAATACAGCTTTATTATGAGCCATTCACCATCAATGTTAAATCCATCGAGGCTACAATAATCTGGAAATTTCCTTGTCCATACGTGTGTAACAGGCAATACATGCGCCCCCGATTACATGGTGTTAATACCTTTATATTTATCCTAAAATACTATGAACTATGTAAAACTGTTACGTTCACAGTAGTAACATTAACGTGCTGGCTTATTAGTATATTAGCCCAGTAGGTGTGATGATTGAGTGAGAGAATATTCGTTTCACCAATGATAATAGAAGAGAACATACTTGGAGAGGAGCCAGAGCCCAGCAAGCCAAAGCAAGTATATGTGTTTAAGGGAAAAGATGAGGTTTACCCAGGGTTAGCATATAGTCGTGCTTTTGTTTATGCCAGAACAGGTGGGCTAGAGAGATTCTATTTAAAGCAGGTATCAGGAGTTTATCACTTATTCCATAATGAAAGAAGTCTTGCATCTGTTTATGGCCTAATATATAATATTGCTGGAACTATACAGAGGATAGGCATTGCGATCCAGCTACCAGACTATACTCATAGCTTTGTTGTGTTAGAGGGTGCCAACCCTATTTATGAGCTAACAGAGTACAAGACAGGCTTTATCTCGAAGAAAATATGTGTCCCGAGAAGAATAGATGTCGGCTTATCAGGAGATAGGCTTGTGGCTTATATTAGATCAGTTACGTCCAACAACGAGAGATGTGAAGATATTGTGGTATACGAGAAATCATCTGGCAAATTCGCAACAAAGAAAGTAGGTAATGGAGTACCGCTGGGCTGGAATGGGAAATGGTTCACCTATCTAGAGATCAGAAAGGATGACATAGTTGTTAATGCATTAGTTGGTGATGAATGGAGAAAACATGTTCTACCTAAATCAGTTATATCTGAAAGATATCGCGTTCCAGGCGCAATGGCATATTACGATGGCGAACACATTGTTCTCAACAACGGCTACGAACTAATAGGGGTGAACCTAGAGAACGCTACGAGCATATGGAGAAAAACTATGGGGGAAAATGTGCATACACCTCTTATTGCAGTCGAAAATAAAGAAATCATTGCCTTCAAGGCTAAAGAGCTCTACGTGATAAATGTTGAAACAGGTTCTCCTCTGTGGAAGCAAGAGTTTAATAAGCAGATAACAGCGGCGGGTCTCGGCTACCGATATCTAGGAGTTGCAACAAATGATATACTCTACATATATGAAAGAATAATGAACAGGTTCAGACTTATAGGTAGATATAAGATCCCAGGATTAATAAATGGAGTAAGCATTTATGAGAAGAGCGAGGATGAACAAACAGCACTAATTGGTTATATATCTCCAGACGAAGTACCTCATGTAATACAGGCTAATTTCGCGGAGTCGATCGGTTTTAGGATCAAAGATTTCGAAATAGCCTCAGGAGGCACAGCAGAATATGAAATAATGGAGGTTACACCAGCTGTAGAGCTTATCAGAAAACCTCGGGCACAATTAAGAGTGATCTCTGAGGGTAACAAAATAATGATCGTTGATCGGGGGAGCCCCCCTGGAACCTACACTGCAACGGTTCTTGTCAAAATACCCGGTTTCTTACCCATAATCGAAGATATAAAGATCGTTATTAAGAAGCTTGAGAGTGCGTTCAGAGAGATAAGGATACAACCAAAGATAGTGCCTGGCGTACTTGGTCCTTTCGTCCCAGTAACTATTGATCCACTGGTAGAGCTTGATGATCTCTATATTGTGGCCACAAGCGATGACGGAAACCTCTTTGGAACAACAACAATGTATCACGATCTGCATATAGGTAGAAAAGTTCTACCGCTCTACATTCTATGGGCGAAAACCGGTATTTACCAGGCAAAGATATCAATAATTGCTAGAAGTCGTCGTAGACCAATATATGAGGAGATCAGAGCAAAGATCCTAGCTGATTTCGACATACCGCCATTCCATCTAAGAGTATCTGGCACAACCGCCTATATATGGTCGCCATTCAACATAGATGCCGCCAAGATTATATTCGAGAGCAGAGAAGCAGAATACACCATTATCCAGGATCTGAGGAAGGGATGGAACGAGATCGACACTCATGGCATGATCCCAGATAGAGTTAGGATCAGGCTGAAAAGTGGTATTGAGTATATTGTATGGAGGGGTCTTAGCTGGATCCAGCTGAGGAGATCAGAATAATCATAGGGATAACGGGATTCTTAGCCCTATTATTTGAGATAGCATCCATACTATTTGATCGTAGATCAAACATGCGAACGGATAAAGACAAATAATTCGTCAACCAGTTTTTCCAGTCGGCGAATTCTTTTCTTAATTTCCTCTATTTCTTTTTCAAGTAGAACTACTCGCTCCTCTAAGCTGAGAGTCCGCTCATCCATATGTTCTTCCAATATTATTCACCCATGAACACATCGAGGCTTTTCTTCGCTATAAAATAGATTTCTGTAGACCAATTAATCTTCTCCAGTCTTCCTTGCTCAACAAGTCTCTCAGCACTAATTATGCCTTCATTCCCGTATACCATGATGATCTCTTTCACGCTGAGAGGTTTTCTTAAAACATGGTTATAGATCTGCTCTTCCATGTCTCCAGCTAATACAATATTCTGCTCAGGCTTCGACGAACATATCTTCACTTCTAGGCCTTCTTCCTCGAGGATCTTCCTAGCCTTATCAATCTGTTTTCCTCTGAGAGGCTTTATACTTGTTGTTCTGCCAGGTCTATCGATACTTTTGAGTAAAACCTTGGCTATGCCTATGTTTCTAAGTGACGCAGCGAGCTCGAGCAAGTATTGTGTTTCGCTGGGATTAAACCACTCGTTTCTGAACAGATTGATTTCGGCTAGTATTTTACGTCTAGCATACCTAGGAAGAGAACGAATCACTGTTTTCAATAAGCCTATTCTAGCTTTCTCAACGGGCTCGACTAGAGTTCCACGATGCTCTCCTACAACGTCAAGGGGTATCAATACATAATCTACTTTGCTGAATATAGGCTGGACCCATTTTTCGCTCAACAAGTACCCGGTAGTCCTCAATACGATCTGGTAGGAGCATCCATAATCGGAGGAGATCTCCCTGATCTTCTCAACAATTAGTGGTGTGTGGAAATTAAGCAAAGGATCGCCCATTCCCCAGATCATGATAGTGTTAAAGATGCATCCATTTAGCTTTATGAATCCCTCTATTTCTCCAGCGATCCTGTCAGGCGAAACATATAGTTGGGGATGGAGGGTTTTCTTATAAAACCATGGCATAATCGGACAATAAATGCAATTATACGGGCATTTCCTCGGTGGCATGAGGGGGTCTATTCCCAGGGAATAGCCCCAACACCTGCTAGGGTGCGGGCCATAAATACATTTGATATTCATAGCTAACCTACCTACGTGTATTTTTTAGTATCGCGACAAAGAATCCCTGCGAATTATGTATGTGGGGCATAATCCTTGCAGTTCTATCTGATGACTTAAAGCCGGGATAGGGTTTGGCCAGCCTCTCATCATTAATTTTGATCGGCTCGGCCAGGCCCTCGTTCATTAATCTATCCACAACAATCTCTCCTTCAAGAGGATGAATACTACATGTAATATATTCTATTGTACTAATACCGCTTAGTAGGAGGTTCTTAAGGATGGAATACTGTATCTCATGATAATGTCTTAGCTTATCTCTCCTCATAATACTTAGCTTGATGGCAGGATCGGAAGATACAGCACCGCTTCCACTACAGGGAGCGTCAACTAAGGCTAGATCGAATTCTTTTCCGTTTATGCTAATAATGGTTGAATCTCCATTTATAAGTGTTACAAGATGTTTGCTCACTCCAAGGCTTCCAAGCAATTCATCTTCAACTCTTAGTCTTTTCAAAGATTTATCGACAGCTACGGCAGTGACTCTATTATTTGTGAGCATAAAGATCTGACTGAGCTTATTCCCGGGTGCACTACATGCATCTAATATCTTCATATGTTCTTCCAAAGGTAGGATATCAATAGCCAGAGCACTCGCAAGGTCTTGAGGGACAACGACTCCTTTTCTAATGACATCTAGATTTTTTAGAGAACCCCACTTTGGGTACTCAACAAACACCATGTATTTAACGAGCGTAGAGCGTGATACTATGAGGTTATTCCTTTCCAGTAGATCAATTGCTTCCTCTATGGAGATTTTAAGAGTGTTTATTCTGAACCAACGTCTTTTTTCATTCATCTTTCTTAACATTTTCTCAAGCTCACGACCATCCATAATCTCTAATAGATCCTTTATCAGGTATTCCGGAAAGCCATATAGGATGCTAAGTTTTTTAGAGCGTGAGGGCTTTGATGCTTCCTCTCTCAGTTTTCTCTGAAGCTGTTTAACGCTGAACCCTAGCGATGCAAAATAAGCTGCTAGCCCGGCCGGGTGTACACCGTATCCGTTCTTTGCAGATAACCATCTTATGCCATAATAGTATGAGATAAAGTACCATCCTACCTTATAAAATGTTTTTAACAACCATTTCGGCACGGCATACCTTGTTGAAATAGTCCTGAAAGCCTTATCGTAGCTTACATGGGTAGCAAGTATATGTTTTAGTAAGAGTACTAGGAAAAACTGTAGCTCGTGAGAGGGTGGAGTCGTCTCCAATATTCATCACTAGGTAATATTCTTTAACATCATCTCTAAGCGATTAATGAAGCTGATTGGGTCAATATATCTTACACCAAGCTCTCTGCACATCTTCATTACGCCTTCATCGTTTGTAATTACTTCCGCCCGTAATTCAAGAGCTAGTATGATAATGTCTAGATCTACGTCTGTGTCTACGATTCCTTTCCTAGTCGCTTCACGGTATTTCTCACGAAGATCGTGTATTGATTCCGCAAGGATCTCATCCAATTCATTTTCGGCTCTCGCTTCATAGCCGCGCCTTATGGTTTTCCTGATCATATCCTCAGCAACACGTAATCCCTTAGTGATTCTTGTTCTGAGCTCTTTGATCCAATTGCTGAGAATAATGGCTGGCAACTTTATTCCATATAGATCAGGACTCCTTATTGTGAGAACAGATATTACCTTATCAACAATATCCCTGCTTACATCGTTTCTTAGAAGAAACCTACGGAGTTCTTGCGCTGTAGTCGGGGGAATGTATAGTTCTAGACCTAATCTTGCCCGTGCTCTCGCTAATAACTCTGCGATGACTTCTACCGTCTCGCCCAAGGTACTCGTTCCCAGTTTTTCGCGGAGACGGGGATCGGTAAAAGCGCTTGTATCTACAACATACGCCTCCGTCATTACTGCTCCCTATTTCGGAATACTTACGACTTCAACATCTCTTGCACTCGTCTTCCTAACGAAGAATGGTATTATGGGTTCTGGAAGGTTTCTAAGGAGCTGTAAATCGCTTGTGAATAGATCACGTATATCGTCTATTCCCAGAACAGCCATAGCCAGTCTATCGATGCCTATGCCCCAGGCTATCGCCTTAACGCCTGGCGCACCCAGTATCTCCATTACCTCGGGCCTAAACACACCGCCTGGAAGAGCCTCTATCCATCCCAGTGACGGGTGCTTGATAAACCCCTCCACACTTGGCTCAGTGAATGGGAAGTATCCGGGCTTAAACCATACCTCCTTTATGCCGAGGGCCGCGACGAACTCTTTGAAGAACGCCAATAGATGTTTTAGATTAACATTTCTACCCACTATTATTCCGTCGAGCTGATAGAACTCCATGGCGTGCTTGGCATCGAGGGTCTCAGGCCTGAACACTCTATCTAGGCTGAAGGCCCTGTATTCTCCTTCTCCCCTCTCGTAGATCGTGCGTACCGATACAGCTGTTGTTTGACTTCTTAGAACTGGGCGTAATGCTCTCAGAGGATTCCACTTATATTTCCAGCTTCTCTCATGTACACTCCTTGCACGCTCAAGCAGTTCCTCAGGTAAGTGTCCCCTGAAATCTGTGTCTACGAAGAAGGTATCGTGTATCTCCCTCGCGGGATGGTCTTGGGGTTGGAATAATGCGTCAAAGTTCCAGAACTCTAGCTCAACATGAGGCCCTTTTACTTCCTCGAAACCCATGGACACGAGTATTTCTCGCACCATGTCGAGAAACTCCATATAGGCGTTCAGTCTAGCCGGTTTAGGTTTCGGAGGCTCTATAGATAGATCGAACTCCTTTATGTATAGCTCGTCTAGTTTTTCAGCCATACCGGGTGTTATGACCGTTGTAACCTCGAAGGGCTTGATAAGCCCTCTTTCTATGAGGCTCTTCAGATCAGGAATAGGTTCAACTGCTATCCTAGTCACACGCTCTACCTGAATAAGCTTTCTTCTCCGAAGAATACTGATCATCTTATCAGTTATCTCGCCGCCCCGCGAGACCTCGAGAAGAGCTGATCTAATCCAGGCCGCTTCCTCCAATGCTCCAAAACATTTCTTCTCATCGCCTATTCTTACGAAGCCTTCGATAATCCTCAGACAACCATTTCGCACAAGATGCTGTAAACCTATCCTGGCCATCCTATGATCTAGTCCGGACTGCTCGGCAACGCATTCAAGGAACTTCGGAACAGGTTTATCAATGCATCTGTACATGAACCTATGTACTCGTTCCTCGGGAAGACCCTTCTCGATCACTTCTTTACCTTCATCAGTTAGTACGGGCTTCTTAAAGACAGAACGCTGAACTATCAACAAGCCTTTGTTTTCTAGCTCAGCGATATCTCTCATTAAGTCCTCTCTTCTAAGACCAAGAGCGCCGCTAATCTCGTTCACTTCTAAAGTCCTGCCAGAATAAGCAAGTATTTTCAGAACCTTGTACTGTCTAGGAGACACATAAAGTACTCTACTGGCCTGCTCTTCAGTCAAAATCTTTTCACCATAAACCCTGCTCGTGCCCGCACAGCTAAATAAATATCAAATAGACACAATAACATTTTAGTGATATTATTGCTTTACCTCCACCGCCCCGTAGGATCGGGCCCCGACAACCCCGTGTCCCGGGGGGAGTGGATGAAGGAGCTAGCGCTCCGGGGCGGATACCCTCGCTTATTTACCCCCTAATTCCTCAACGTATCTTGTTATCACTTCCAGACTAGACTTCATATTGGCTAATAGTCTTAGAAGCGAGTATATTATAACACGGGCTCTAGGCGATTCTAGCTCACGCGCCTTTGTACTGAGAGTGTCGAGTATGAGTGCGAGTTCTCCGAGAATACTGACTAGCTCGTCCACATTGTTTGAACTATGGAATTCCGTGACCAGCCTATATGCTTCAAGGACGAATTCGTACTCGATCCATCTCCCCGCATCAACAAGGGATGATAACGTCGCGTAGAGTTTCTCGCTGATCAGCGACAATATATACTTGTTGGGTATTGGCGAGCTCGCCATCAATTTGAGGGCCTGGATAATGCTTATCAGGGCTACTGAGTCCAGATATCCTTTTATCCCTTCTTTGAGCAGGTAGTAATCAACGGATCTACCGGATCTTAGTCTATCGTTTAGCAACCTTATGAGTTCAAGATATTTCTCAACAGATTTCTCTAGATCCGATAAGGGTTCATCGATCATTCCATTTGTGATCCTGTGATAAGCTCTGAACTTGTAGCTCCTTGCATAATTAAGGAGGGCACGTGGAGTGTATTCTCGTAGATCGTAGTACCTAGCGGCTTCTGCATACTCCTTACTGGCCAGCAACAGGTCTCCTTTCGACACGGCCAACGATGCCTTTGCCTCGTGGAGCATGCTTTTTGCGACATTCTTTAGGTGCGGGCTAAGTATTTCATCGGCATCCCTACTTGCTTGCTCGAGGAGTTTTACGGCTTCTTCTATCTTTTTCTCATTGAACATTATGCATTCGGCCCTGCTTATCAGGGACTTAACCCTTAGTGCTTGGGCTTTACTCTTATATTCGCCTCCCAGATCATCGAATATTGCGGCTGCTTCAAGCCAAGACCTACTAGCATGACAGGGCTTGTTACGCTTGATCTCTATTTCCGCCATGTACTCCTTTCTTAACGCCTCAGCTATATGTGCCTCTCTAAGTGCTCCTGTCGACTTATAATATCCTATCAGCTCATCCAGTCTCGCAAGAGCCTCTTCATATCTTCCCTTGGAGGCCAAGCTCCGTGCATGGCTCAAAAGATACTTAGCGTTAGCACGATGCGCATCCCTAGCAAGTGCCGGTGTATCTTGTGCTGCCAATACTGCCCAATGATATATTGTCCTAGCGGCATCAAATGCTAGGTTCTGATAGAAGTAATCGCCGAGCGCTTCGTAGAAGTGGAACAAGAACTTAGACTTATTTTCTCTTAATTCTTTGTTCTCGACACCAAGCCTCTCAAGACTTCTTATTATCTCAAGGCCTGCGGCCTCATATGCCGCTGCCTCTAATACTCTACCGCTCCTCAGCTTCTCAGCCGCTAAATTCCTGACTTTTAGGAGGAGTTCCAGTAATGCTCTCTTGGGATCACGGTCTCCTATTACTATACCGTGACTAACTATGTTTGCGATAATCTCATCTATCCTTGACTGATCTATTCCTATAGACTGCACTATTGTGCGTACTATATCCTCTATTCTCCTCAGTGTCGCAACACCGCTTATCCTGCTCAGCATCTCTGCAACGGCCTTGGCTCGTTCCTCTTCTGACACGGGATAGTATAGGCCATCTTGGAAACGGAGCAAATTTACTGAGACCAATATATCTAGGATACGTTTTACCAGACCTTGGTGGGTCTTGTAGACCCTATGTATACCGCCGAATAACACGTGCTTGGATACTTCCCCAGCGATCTCTTGGAGTGTTTTACCCTCATTGTTATCTATCACTCTAACGATCGGTGAAATCGTGATAAAGAATGCCTTTAAACCTCTACTGGTTAGGGTATAGTATGTGTTTCCGCTTTTTCTAAACTTTTTCAGAACACCCTTTCCCACTAGTTTATCGACCAGGCTTGGATTGAGCTTTTCAAATACATGTGGAGTTGTTAAATCCTTAATCGTACAGGCCCTCATCTCATTATAGATAGTGGCAAAAGCATTGATTAGGATCTCTAACTCTATGTTGTAAAGCGAGAAATACGCCAACCAATTAACACGTTTGCCCTGTAGACTCAAAATCTTATCACCATCAACAAGGCCTAATCGGTCATCCCGATATAATGATATCGGGGGTTCTTAACGGGTTTTATTAAAACCAATTACTCTGGGAAAATAATATACCCTTATCCCCATATTCAATTTATATGGTGAAACAACATGGTCGATCCAAGGATCAGTAATTTAGCCAGGCTAATAACAGATTACTGTGTCTATCTTAAGAAAGGCGAAGAAGTCATTATTTCCGGAGGCGTAGAGGCGCTACCACTAGTTAGAGAAATAGTGAAATATACTGTCCGGAAAGGCGCCTACCCACTCATGATAAATCTGGGGGATGAATCGATCAGTGAGGTTTTCTACAAGTACGCTACCGATGATGTATTGTCCCATGTGAGTCTGATCGAAAAGGAGATTGTAGAAAAAGTCAATGCCTTCATAAACATCTTGAGCCCAAGCCACACGAAGCCCTTGATGGGGATTGACCCTGAGAAACTCAAGAAGAGAAGCCAGGCTAGGAGAGAACTAAACATGATCTTCATGCAGAGGAGCGCCAAGGGAGAGCTAAAATGGGTCGTAGCACCCTTCCCGACAAGAGCATTAGCGCAGGAAGCAGGCATGAGTATACTTGATTATCAAGACTTTGTGTTCCACGCAACCTATAGTGATTCACCTGACCCTGTTAAGGCATGGGCCGAGATAGGTAAGAAGCAGGAGAAGATCGCTAATTTCCTAAACAAGGTTAGCGAGCTAAAATATGTTGGCCCTGGAATCGAGCTGACCCTACGAGTTGATGGGCGCAAATGGATCAATGACGATGGACACTACAACATGCCGGGAGGAGAAGTCTTCTCAGCACCCATCGAGGACAGTGTCGATGGATGGGTGGAGTTCGATTATCCAGCCATATGGAGAGGCGTGGAGGTGGAGGGTGTAAAGCTTTCTTGAATACTAGCTTTACAC
>JALWQP010000051.1 GCA_027083045.1 Desulfurococcales archaeon | reverse complement strand
CCTCTATCATTATGAGTTTATCGCTGGGTATTACTCCTCCGGTGAACAATAGCTGTTCTCTGATGTACTCGTATATATTCTCGGCTGCTGTTTTCTGTAGCCTGTAATTCTTTCTTAGCCACTCGACTACCTTCTCCTTGGGCTCCATCATTATCTTCTCGGCGACAAGCCTCCTAAACCTGCCAACCTCTAATGCTGAGTCATAAGCTAACGGTAACATTTCGCTGAACCAGCTGGGAACGGTTGGGCGTGCACCATCTGCTGGTTTCACTATGACGCGGAATCCATGGCTTCCCAAGTACTCGTATACTCGTCCACCAAGCACGAAAAGATCACCAGGGACAAGGTATTCCACGAAAGCTTCTTCTAGAGTCCCAACGTATTTACCATCTGTTGTGAATACATGTGCTTTGCTCTCATCGGGAATAGTACCTATGTTTTGATAATAGATCATTCGCGCAGTCCTCTTTCTACCAAATACGCCTTCTTCTTCGTCAAACCATATCTTTGAGTATACTTTTGCATGCTCGAAATAATCACCGTATCTTCCGCTCAAATATCTTAATACGCTCATGTAGTCTTCCCAGGAAAGATCGTGGAACGTATAGCTTCTCCTTATAAGCCTGTAGGCTTCATTCACATGCCATTTCCTCTCAAGCGATAATCCAACAATATGTTGTGCAAGGACATCAAGGGGGTTCCGAGGTATTCTGACACGATCTATCTTATGCTCATACGCAGCCTTGGCGAGCACTGTGCATTCCACTAGATCGTCTCTGTCGACAACGATGATCCTGCCCTTACTAACCTCTCTAATATGATGGCCTGCCCTCCCTATTCTTTGAAGCAGTCTTGAGACGCTCTTGGGACTGCTGAGTAGGACAACGAGATCAATGTAGCCTATATCTATTCCAAGTTCTAGGCTTGTGGAACTAACTATCACTCGGAGTTCGCCTTTTTTCAGCTTCTCTTCTATCTCTAACCGTACTTCTCTACTTAGACTACTGTGATGAGCCTCTATCTTGTCCACATCGATTATCTTCTCTTTCTCCATGATTTTTCTCAGTTTATAGACAACTCTTTCTGTCGCGCTACGGGTGTTGGTGAAGATCAAGGTTGTCTTGTGGTGTTTGATCAAGTTAATGAGTGTCCTGTATATTTTCTCCTGGATCTCCTCTGCCGTTGCATGGACAAGGTCTTTGAGAGGTGATAATACCCTGATATCTATTGGCTTGGCGAATCTAGCATCCACAATGACACAGTCTCTGGGCTCACCGTTATCACGGTATCCGACGAGGAATTTAGCTACCTCTTCAAGTGGCGCTATCGTGGCGCTCAACCCTATTCTCGTGAGTGGATGGCCTACGAGATTTTCTAGTCTTTCAATGCTAAGGCTCAGATGGCTGCCGCGCTTACTGCTGGCTAGTTCGTGTATTTCATCTATGATCACTACCTCTGTAGTCCTTAGTCTTTCTCTGAATTTCGGAGCATTCAGCGCTATGGCAAGACTCTCAGGGGTAGTGATCAATATATGTGGAGGATCTCTGGTCATTCTTTGCTTCTCACTAGGACGAGTATCGCTTGTTCTAACAGCTACTTTAATCTTAGGCAGGTTCTTTCCCATCTTCTCCGCTATTTCCCTTATCTCAGTAATTGGCTTTATCAGGTTTCGATACATATCATTATTGAGAGCGCGGAGTGGGCTAACATATACGACCCTTATTCCTTCGGGAAGCTCCCCATTTTCCTCATAGTACTTGTAGAGATCATCTATTATCCCAAGGAAAACAGCCAAGGTCTTACCTGTACCGGTTGGAGACGAGACCAGGGTATTCAGGCGTCGCTTAATAAGTGGAATCGCCATGCGCTGGGGAGGTGTGAAAGTCTCAAACCTAGACTTAAACCATTTCCGAACATACGGTCTCAGTAATCTATAGATATACCTGTCACTATATGCCTTCTTGGCAAATCTTATCGGCAAAGCAACCACCCTTGAAAAAACAGTGAGGGCCGGGGAACAGTATTTGTTAGGCCTAGTTTATTGTTTATTTCTTGCTATCCCTTATCGCCTAATTATGTCTTCGAACCACCTGTAGCAGGAATAAATATATCCTAGACTATATGTTATGAACCAAAGGCCTGTATATATAACGTGTTGTATTAAACAAAGATATAATCCAAATAGGAAAGCTGTTACGCCAATGATCAGTTCCCATGGTACTCTATATCCATGCGTCTTCTCCTCATGCTTCCCCTTAGGTGTTCTCTTGTATATGAAGGGTCTCCTAAGCAGTGCTTTGAATGAAGCATAGGTTAAAGTAGGTGTCAATGAAACTGTCGTAGCAGATGATCTGCCTAAGTTCACGATTATCCGCCATATGCTGCTATCTAATTCTCGGAGCGAGTCTATGTAGGAGTAGGCGTAGACAGCTACTGATACTATCCATGGAATACCCATAAACCAATATAGCTGAAGATAATCAATGGGCGATAAGATACAGGCAATCGCTAGCATTAAGACACCTATTATCCCGAGAACGGCCGGAGTATATTGAAGGAGAAACACCAAGCTATCAAGACGAGCGAACAGAGAATACGGTGCAAGGATTATGTCTTTGAACCTTGACAACGCAACATCTAATGCACCATAAGCCCATCTCTCCTGCTGAATCCGTAAGCTCCTATATCTTCTGGGTACTTCGACCAATACCTTGTTCTTATCGTAGTACAGTATCCTCTTGCCCAGCCTCATCAGTCTGGCACCGATCTCCATGTCGTCTTGGATCCTCCTCTCATCCCATCCTCTGAGCTCTTTTTTAAGCACATCGGCTTTGTAGAGTGTTCCCGTACCAAGAGGGAATACGGGTAGGCCTCTGCCTGCTCTCCCCTTGTAGATTGTGTCGACAACAAATTTCATCGAATAAGCTATTGCTTCGGCTATACGGCTATCCCTGTTTTTCGGGGCCCACCTAGCTACAACAGCATCGGCTTCTCCTTCCTCTATTAGTTTGGCTGCACTAACCAGGAATTCCTCATCTATACGGCTATCGACATCCATGACGTAAACGTATTTACCGCTCGAAGCATATAGGCCCACGTTGAGAGCGCCTGTCCTGAAGCCTCTTGCCTCGCTCCTCCATATTAGTGACACGTCTAAGCCTTTCTCTCTCCATTTCTCGACTATGTTTCTTATTTGGTCTAGTCTTTCGGGAGGATCATCAGAGACCACTATGATCTCCTTATCGATCTTTAGTTGAGAGAGGAAAGCAAGGGCTTCATACAGTAGTTCGAAAGGCTCTTTCCTAATAGGGATAATTATTGACACGCGTCCAAGACGCGCCCCATTGTACTTGGGCGTTGGAAGCCTATACTTCTTTTTCGAATGATACATTATTGTCTGAAACAAGAAGAGGATGGTTGATGGAACCATTATCAGTACTAGCCCTATAATCCCTATTATAGCGGCATCCATGGGAGATCACGCCATATATTCAGCACAATAACGATTTAGCCAAATCTTCATTAATTAAAAATAATACTAACTGTACCAGGTTTTGTTTGCTTCCCTCGCGATTTCAAATTATGTTTAATGTATTATATACCAACATATATTGATACTATTATAATCATTCTATGGGTCGTGATATTGTTCGTTCCTCTCAATCATTACTTTACACACAATTAACTCGTAAAATCTCATATTCTTCTTGTTTTCTCTGAGTCTTTCAAGGTCTTCATACCTACGTATTTCTAATAGTAGGATAGGTGCAATAAAGACGAGCCCGCTTAAATGGTCACGCGTGATAAATAAATCCCGAACCATATAAGTATCTTGCTCGACGTAATGGTATATGGGTGACTAAGCAATGCCTATGATTAGATGGCATGGGCACGCCTGTGTGGAGATCAGGAGACTTAATGGCTATACGGTAGTGTTTGATCCCCACGATGGTTTAAGCATAGGTTTGCCTAGGCCAAATGTTAAAGCGGATCTAGTTCTAATAACACATGATCATTTCGACCATAATGCGGCAGAGATAGTTTCAAAACCAACGACAAGGGTTTTTAAGCAGTTCTATGGTGAGGCACGAGTAGATGATATTGTGATACACGGTTATAAGACGTATCATGATAAGTTCCAGGGAAAAAGAAGAGGCGAGAACACAGTCTACATAGTCGAAATTGATGGTTACAGAATAGCACATCTAGGCGATCTAGGCCATATACCCGATAAAGACATGCTGGAGAAACTAGCAGAGGTAGATCTCTTAATCTTACCCGTGGGAGGAGTATATACTATATATCCTGACGAGGCCTGGAGAATAATCGAAGAAACCAAGCCAAAGAACATCCTCCCTATACATTATTGGGTGGAAGGCCTCCGCCTACCATTACACTCCCTCAAAGACTTTATTGCTTTTGTGAAAAAGTATAATGTTAAAAGACTAGATAAGAGCTCGTTCGATCTACAGGACTACGAGAACTCTATAATAGTTCCCAAGCCTCCCTATTAAAAGAGCGGAGCTAAAGTGATCTAATTTGAGAAACGAATATGGACATGCCGGAAGCGTTGTGAAAGAAGAGGCTAAACTAAGAGAGCTATCTATGAAGTTCCTGTCAAGTCTCGGAATACCCGCCCCTGCCGAGAGGATTAACAGGGTTTTACTACTACATAATATTATTGATAGCTTATACAGAAGCAAGTTGATCAGCCGTAATGATGAGAAGGCTGCGCAGACGAGTGAAGACGGATCAACCGGCTGAGCGGTCAGGCCGCTGAAAGGTCATCATTTTATCAGACACTGACGGTTTCTTCATCCCGAGCATATAATATTATTTTACCAGGTCATAGCGCTAAATAATAGTGCGGGATGAGCGTATCCCGCCCCATATTAGAGGCCCGGCCGATGAAATCACCAGGCCGGATGCGACCGCATATTTAGTAGAGCTCATTAATAACTTGTAATGTATCTCGACTAATAATGAAGGTGTATGCTATTGGCCTATGTCTGGGAGCCTAGATGGGAACCATACATTGTTGAAGTAAATGGTATAAAGATAAGGACGTGCAGAGACAAGACAACAGGCATGATCGCGTGTCCTATATGTATCCATGCGGCCTCAAAATGCCTAGAATTATCCAAAGAACCCCGTAACTACAATTATGAGAATAGCTTCTTCTTCTCACCGGTTGACTTGATTATCCACATTAGGGAATATCATCTAAGAGGAAAGAACGCGAAGATACTACGTGAAAAAATTGCTGGGACAAATAAGAGTAGACATTAGGGGATATTATCGTGGAAGTACTACTTCTTGGTAACCTCACGATAGACAAGATTTATGTTGATGAATGCTTCATAAGAGAAAGTATTGGTGGAGGCATATACTATTCTCTGGAAGCATTGAGGGAAACCTATGGAAGACGATATAGAATAACAATTATAACAGCTATTTCACCGCGTCAGTATTCCTGGTTATCTACACTTCATCGATCGGGAGTAGAAATAATAGCTTATCCCTCAACCCTGACCAATGTTTTTGTTTTGAAATACAAGAACGGGAAGAGAAGTATCTATATCGAGGAAAAATCGTCTCCTCTGATTTTTTCTATTGATAAAATGTATGATGTTGCAATAGTTAATCCTGTTATGAACGAAATCCTTTCCTACCAATTAAGATTGATAAAAATAAAGACGCGATTCATAGCGATAGACATACAGGGGTTCATTCGTAGATGCAGAGACAAGTTTATCGAATATTACAGGCCCGCCTATCTAAAGGATCTATTTAGATTCAGTAATATTGTACATATGAATGATGATGAGGCACAATATCTCACGGGAGCATTGCGTTTCGATGAACAAGTCAAGAAACTAGTCGAGCTCTCCCCCAATACCATATTCATAGTATCATCGCCGAGACACGTTGCGATGGGCACGCAGAGCCTCTACGAGTATATTGAAGTGCCCAATATACGTTATCCAGATACCACAGGGGCAGGCGATTACCTATTAACTATATTTGCGGTTGAACTCTATAGATCAAATGATCCTATGTTTTCACTTGTAAGGGCGGCAAAGAAAACACAGGAGTGGCTAAATAGAAAGAATGCCTCATCGCGGCCTGCCACCCCCAACCACCACCGCCACTGATCCCCCGGTATGGCCAGGCACTAGCTGGCCCCATAAAACCCGGGGGAAGAGCGGCTACAATTTATTCTATGTAATGTGATATTGTTCATTCTCCAACCACTGTGTGAAAGAATTACTGGGATTACGCCTCATTAGAGTTATAGGCCCTTGCTATCAGGGCTCTGCTAGATACTTTATAAGAGCATTGTTTCGCAGGCGGTGGTGGTTTAATGTATTATCCCAATCACTGTGGGTGACAGGCCGCTCGGCATGTATTATTTTATTTAAACATTTTAATAAATGTTTAGATTGCGTCTCAAAGAATAGATTAATAATAGATTAGTCAATCATGGCGGCACTCTCAAAGAAGCCAGTATAATATGTGGCGGCAAAAACAACACCTTCTTGTCTCGGAGGAGATGTTTCTCCTAGCCTGTCCATTATATAGTCTATGAGCTCTTCTTCACTAGGTGCTCTGCCAATAAATGCCGTTCTGCCATTTACAAGGATCTTTGGAAGATCAGGTATTTCAAGACCTATGGGATCTGTAAGCCAGATATGTACAGGGATTATTTCTACCCATATATTCTTTTGCTCGAGAAGCTTCTTAGCCACATTCCAAGCCGTCAGGAT
>JALWQP010000050.1 GCA_027083045.1 Desulfurococcales archaeon | reverse complement strand
ACATTGGACTATAAGCTATCGATCTTCATTCCAAGACTTACTCTCTCATCCATGGGTATAGGGCAATCAGAAATAGTGAAAACATATAATGCTCTTGAAAATATGAAGGGAATAGACAATTCAATAATACCGATAACCCTTGGCGTCCTAACATCCTTTTATCTATCGATAGGGATCAAGCCAGAATACGCGCTGAGAAGTGAGATCAGGAGATACTACCTTATAAGCGGTTTCCGGGGATTAAGACTTGGCCTGGATATACGCATAGCCCTACCCTACGCTGTATCGGAATCTGAGCAAACAATAATGAATAGAGAATTATACAGCATCATAGACGGTGGAAGAATTAATCCTTTAATCGTAGGAGAACTAGCATCTTCTCTAGCGCTTATATCATATATCGGAGAACTAGCTATGATCGCCAGAGGCACTCCTTAGCAACGATACCAACTGTTCATACTCACCAGCCGCAATCTTATCACATAGTTTATCGATCACTATTTTTGACCATGGAAGTTCTTCGCCAAATTCATAACCATCGAACACATAATTAATATTATAGTTTGTCATTTTCAGCGCCTTCCTCCATCCAGACAGGCCACCACCAAGCTTGGCGGTCTGTAGTAAGGTCTCAGAAATGTCTCTTCCTGCCAATGCAATTGCAGCTTGCATTACAGCCCATCTTACATCATAGTCTCTGAAATCAACATGTCTTCGCAATCTATTTTTCAGTGATTTTATTAAACGCTTGAGCCTAACGGGGTCAAGCATACCTATCCACTGAAACGGCGTCCTTGGCTTAGGGATGAGAGGATTCACACTAACAACTATCTTTCTACCCTTCCTCTTTGCCTTACTACTTAATTTTTCAATATATTTTATTTCATCAAGATCTATATTTTCGAGCCCTCTAACACCTACTATCATGTATATTTTTAGATCGAATCCTTTATCGAGTATTAATTCAATATCATTAAGAAATTCTCTTCCATGGTATTTCCCGAAAATACATTTCTTGGTAGGAAGAAACGATTCAGGTGCAATCGTGATAGTTTTCTGGCCGAGCATACTTATTATTTCCAGAGAATCTTCATCAAGATGATCGATCCTCATGCTTGGAAGCACGGCACCAATATTGTTTTCCACCAGATACTCCAATAACTTCTTCTCGTAGAGATTGCCTAGGAAACATAATGAATAAATAATAACTCTATTCACATTATTCATTCGTAATCCATGTTCAACAAGATTTTTCATAACATGAAAACTACGCATACGATATGGCTTAAATAGCCGGCCTTCCATGCAGAACCTACACCAATATTTGCAGCCTCTACTTGTTTCGAGGAGGAAGCCACGGCCATAGACAGGTTCAATCTCTGTATTCTGGATTTGTTTAACTGGATAGAACGCTTTATCTAGATCACTGACAAAGGATTTTCTGGCATCCTCCTTAATATCTGGAACATAGACGTCATTATATGAAGCTATTTTCTCTAAGTACTCTTTCTTATCCCTAGTTTCAACCCAATCCTTGACGAGACGCGGGATAGTGTTTTCAATTTCTCCAATTATGAATACGTCAATGAAATCAGAGTAAGGTATAGGATTGGATACCACTACCGGGCCGCCGGCAATTATCACTTGTTTTCTCTTCTTTCTATATGGTTCTATACCTGCAGATAAGAGAGCTCTAAGAACATCTATTATTGAGAGCTCATAGTGGAGACTCACGATGATCAGTTCGAAGCTCCTAAGAGGGGCTCCTGTTTCTATGCTTCTAGGAGGAGGCTCTTCTCCTTGGAACTTCTTTATATGGAAGCGCTCCAAATACGCCTCATCCACACTGTTTACTATATAGTATATCATATGTGTCGGGAGACTGGATAACATAGCCTCATACGTAGACGGGAATAAATAAGCGATTCTGGCCATGCCAGCCCTAAATTTTTTAAGCACGAGATTAAATTCCATTCAATCCGCCCCTATGTACGATAAGTTTATGAATTGCATGGCCTCGGATATATTATAATCGGTGGAAGGCTTTGGATCATTACGAGAAGTTCTATAGCCGCGTGGCAAAATCCATACAAGCCTCCGAGATCAGGGAGCTCCTTGCAATTATTAAGCAGAGACAAGACGTTATCAGCCTCGCTGGAGGCGTACCTGATCCTAGAACATTCCCTACTGATTACCTCGCAAAAATAACCTATGATATAATCAAGAATAAAGGTGCTTACGCTCTCCAGTACAGTGAGACTAAGGGCATATTAGAAGTACGCGAGATGCTGTCTGAGTTTCTCTATAAAGCGAGAGGAATAGTTGTTGATGCAGAAGACATTATCATAACTACTGGTAGCCAGCAGGGACTCGACCTTATCGCGAGGGCTCTAATAGATCCGGGCGATGTTGTGATCACTGAGAATCCCTCATATCTTGCGGCTTTGGGCGCATTTAAGATTAGAGGTGCAGAACTAGTAGGCATTAAGATTGACAAGAACGGTATGAGGACCGATGTCCTCGAGGATACTGTTAAGAAGTTGGTTAAAGAAGGCAAGAAGATAAAGTTTATCTACACCATTCCGGTAGCCCAGAACCCTGCTGGAACCACGATGCCTCCTGAGAGAAAGAAGCATTTAATAGAGATTGCCAACCAGTATGATATTCTTATCCTCGAGGACGATCCTTATAGTTACTTTGTCTTCGATGACACGGTGGACATAAGGCCGGTTAAAACATGGGACACGGAGGATAGAGTCATCTACATGAGCACTATAAGCAAGATACTAGCGCCGGGACTCAGGATAGGTTGGATAGCCGCGCCGAAAATGCTCACCCGCAAATTAGAGCTAGTAAAACAGTATATGGATCTACACACTCCAACGCTTAATCAATATATAGTTGCAGAGGCTATCCGCTCGGGGTTCATATTGGAGCATGCAAACAAGATCTCTCCTATATATAAAGAGAAAAGAGATGCCATGCTTAGAGCCATAAAAGACTACTTCCCCGAGAACGTATGGTACACTGAGCCCGTCGGCGGCTTCTTCGTATTCGTATATGTCAACAAGCCAGGGTTTGACACTAAGAAACTTATGAAAGTCGCCCTAGACAAGTACAAGGTGGCATACGTCCCTGGCAAGAGCTTCCACACTGACGGCTCAGGAGCAAATAGTATGAGACTAA
This sequence comes from Desulfurococcales archaeon, assembly GCA_027083045.1. Classification (GTDB taxonomy): domain Archaea; phylum Thermoproteota; class Thermoprotei_A; order Sulfolobales; family Desulfurococcaceae; genus JAADCY01. Next base: position 3,606 of record JALWQP010000050.1, on the reverse strand, counting down.
GCTTCAGCTTCCCTCCGCCAGAAGTCATCGAAGAGGGCATTAGAAGACTCGCGGAGATGATTAAGAACGAGTAAACGATACGATAACACCGAGCTTAGGCGGAGGCACTAATCCCTGTACATCTACAATATTGTTTAGCTCTACAAAGCCTAGTAGCCTCCTAATTTTTTCGATAACACTCCTCTTATACTCGATCCTGGAAGGCATAGGCATAATGATCTCTACTCTGTTGATAGAGGGGAACAATGTAATGGAAGCCCTATTAACTAAAGGAGAAACGACAAGCTTCGAAACACCATGCCTTAGTAGGTTTCTAAGTATCCAGGGAGCATACGAGGTATACACAATCGATGAATACCCTTCTTTCAAGTTTTCAGACGATTGAATCGGGAGAAGACCAACAGATCTAGCATACCTCAGAGACTCTCTCCTAGCACATATAACCTCCGGAGTACCACCATCTAAAAGAACATGCAGAGCGGTCATTAGGCCCGAAACGCCGCATCCAATAATCACCGGATTAGGGCCAGCCTCCAGTGATAGTCTATATGATAGTGAAGCAATACATGATAGGGCCGATAATGGTCTAGGCACAGTATTCGTTATACCTATAATGTGCTCTACAGGAATAATAGCATACGTGGACAAAAGTCCATCAAGATTCACGGACAATAGCCCCCTCTCTGATATTGGTGAGACGAATGCGATTTTACCGCTAAGCCCCTCATCGGCTGATGGTGCTTCCAAAACCCTTACAATACCCGTAGAGCCCAGAACAACCGGTTTATCAATAGGGTATACACCGTTGATAACGGCGTTTTCAATACCATCAATAAATACATGGAGAGGTTTACCTATAACATATCCCCTAGGAACAACTTGCGCCGGGGATTCCAAAGTTTTAACTACTCCATCATATACTATCTTCTCCACTCTCAAATACCTAGCCACCCAGAATACTATTAGGGTGACAAGAGAATTAAGTAGGTTGTACTGGTGATTACATTGGATGACGAGTACGGAATAGTTCATTGGATCAGCAAGGATGCCAGATACAAGATAATCGAGTTACTCCTAACAACACGAAGCGTTAGACAATTAGCGAATGAGCTCGGCGTATCAGCAACAGCCGTGAAAAAATATTTAGAGCGGAAAACCCATCCAAGCGATGCAACAATGATAAAACTACTAACAATACTTGCTCCGTACGAGCAGGACAAGGTATATGAGCTGATAATAAATGATTTATTTGATGCTCTCACAAGACTAATAGAACTAATAGGGAACAATGAGCGCCTCCTCGACATGGTCAGGGAAAAATTAAAGGAGGTTGAACTATTTGTTGAGCAAAGATAAACCATTTTTCGCGACAGGCGAGATAATTCAAGACTACTCATTGCTCAAAAAATATTGGGAACTGCTCAAGAAGAAAGGAGAAGACATGGAACCCGCTCTTTTATCCAGAAAGGACTTTGATTATATCAAGAAATTAATTGGTCGAAGAAGGATCAAGCTGGATGAGATCTACGATGTCCTTGTAAATTATTTCATTGATAGAATTAATCCCGAGACAGCGCTCAATGCATATAGGGAAGCATATGGTGTAGAAATAGACCCCGAGACAGCTAGGCGGAAAATAGCTGAGATAATGGCTGGATGGCTTATTGAGGCCTCAAGTTATCTTGGTAATATCAAGATAAACATTCCGTGGAAGAATAAGTAGAGGATACTGGTTCGTATCGAGGATCTCGAGCGGATCATCCATGATAATGTCGCACCAATCATCAAAATCATCGCAAATAACTAATCTTTCCTCGCAAATATTTAGAAGATCCCTTAATTGCCTTGATGGTTCCATAAAATCAAGTTTCTTCAAAACTATGATCACATCTATGCAGGGGTAACCCATGATTTCACTCCAAGATATCATAGATATTACTGTAAATATAATAAAAGAGTTAAGATATAGGTATGGGGAGACATATGTTGAGAAGTTTAAAGATAGAAAAACAAAGATAGAAATCTATATGGTCATCAATAAACGTAGAGCTAAAATTATCGTGGATAAATATAGTGAAAAAGTAAGAGTTTATACAGGCCTTAAAGGTCAGGAAATAGCGATCAGGCGAATAATTAGGAGAGAAATAGAAAAACAGAAGAGGCTGAAAAGATTTGCCTGACAGGAACCCCTATAGGAAAAGGATCCAGATCATCGTAGACTTGCTCGGTGAGATAGTTCGACATGGAAACGTTATTACAAGGGAGGAACTACGAGAACTCATCAAACAGACATATGAGAAGCATGGGATAGTACCGATTAAAGGGAAAGCGTCTCCCCCGGACCTTTATGATAAAGAGATAGCTAGCCTATACGTTATAGCGAAGTATGGACTAGCTCTTGATGATGAGTATCCATCCTTATTCAGCAACTTGTTCTATAGAGAAGAGAAATACGAGGAAGCAATAAAGAAAATCTTGGAAGGCAAATACGAGGAGGCACGAAAATACCTCCTAGAAGCGTCTTCACAAGGCCAAATAGATAGCAATACCGTTGCTCGTATGTTGAGAGTAGCGTTCACAAAGCTTCTCTTTGGCTTCATAACAGAAGAAGAGTTCGCAGAAATACTTCGAAAAACAGCTGAAGCGATACCTGAAGAAGAAAGAACTGTTAGGAACTTTGTAAGATTCTATATAGCCTTTAAGGTTGCCGAGATGATATCTAAAGGAGAGATAAGGAATAAAGGATTTAAAGAAGCATCCAAGAAAGCGATAGGTTTACGTCTGGGATTCCCACGTATAGCGCCTCGTGATGACTACATAGAGGCTATAGCTAAGGAGGTATTCATGATTCCTGACAAAATATTGGAGAAGGTACTTGTGGTCAATCATCGAGAAAAGAATGATAAGAGCAAAGAGAACGGCTCCTAGAACAGATTATTTAGACAGTTTATTTAGATAGATCAACACCTTTCATACGTAGTATTTCGAGTACTTTATCGTGGAGTCTCATTATTAGTTTCCTCATATCCTCCATGAGAACCACGTCGCTGTATCCATGGGCTATTATATTGTGGGCGAATGGACTTGGAACCGTTGTGGGCCCGAACACGACTATATTAATCTCGCCCTTACCTATTTTCTCGAGCACTTCTTTAGCAGCATCTATATGCATATAGTCCTCCAAGATCTCCCTGTATGTCTCCTTCAGAACAGGGAAGTTGGGGATATCCTCGACAGCTCTGAGCAGCTCCTCGGCATTGATTTGTAGTTTATGAACGCTCTTCTCGTATCCCCTATACCTTCTGAGGATCATGAATGAACGAACAGCACAGTGTCTAAATCTTCTTTTCAGCATCTCGGTTCTTCGTAGGACCCTTTTGAGAACATCTTCGATATTATTGGGGGTGATCATCCTGAATATTGCTTCCCAGTCTCCATTCGGATGTCCCTTTACGCTAAGCATGAATCCATTATCGGTCACAGTTATCTTGACATTGACTCCTACTGTTTTTCCGACGAAATAGGCGTAGGCTCTCGATAATGCAGCATTAACACGTCTCCCGAACAAGCTATGAACAATTATGTTTCTTTCATGGGGCTCGTCAT
>JALWQP010000049.1 GCA_027083045.1 Desulfurococcales archaeon | reverse complement strand
AACGGCAGGGCCGTCGGTGAGCCTGGGAGAGCCAAGATGTTAGCTGAGCTTCTTGACGATGTGAGACTAGTTAATGAGCACAGAGGCTTCCTGATTTATACGGGTACCTATAAAGGCAAAGAAATAACTATAGCAACACACGGGATAGGATGCCCATCAGCTGCTATCGTCTTCGAAGAACTAGGTATGCTTGGTGCGAAAAGAATTGTCAGGCTTGGAACAACGGGTGGCATGAAGCCCGAAATGGAAATCGGGGACGTGGTAGTTGCAACTGGCGCAGTATATCCGCCGGGTGGATGCGGTGTAGGAATGTATCTTGAGGGACACTGTGGTCCGACAGCCCCTGACCCGGTGTTATCAACAAGGATCATGAATGAACTAGACAAAGAGGGTATTAAATACTACTATGGCCCTGTATTTAGCAGCGATGCATTCTATGCTGAGGATCCGGGCTTCGCAAAGAAATGGTCAGAGAGAGGTGTAATAGCGGTCGAGATGGAAGCAGCCATACTTTTCACGCTTGGATGGATGAGGGGTTGGAGCACGGCAGCAGTACTTGTAGTTAGTGATAACCTGTTGGCGGAAAAACAGTACTTGGCTACAAGCGAAGAACTACGTGCTAGAATTGAGAGAGTTGCAAAAACGATTATGAATGTCTATGTCAAATACTATTAAACACTTTGTTTTTCGTAGCTTAGTATCCCGTATTATTGGGGAGAAAAATGCTTCCTGAGATTAAGATATACAATACATTGTCAAGAGACTATGAGGAGTTCACGCCGATAGAGCCGAGCATTGTCAAGATGTATGTATGTGGCCCGACAGTCTACGACTACAACCATATTGGTCACGGTAAACCCTATGTGATATATGATGCTATGAAAAGGTACTTTTCGCTCAGAGGCTATCATGTTGTCCATGTGATGAATATTACAGATATTGACGACAAGATCATCAGGAGAGCTCAGCGTGAAAACCGCTCATGGAGAGAGATTGCAGATCAGTATACAAAGGACTATCTTGAGAGCCTAGAGAAACTAAATGTACATGTGGATATACATCCTAGAGTAACTGATCATATTAAGGAAATAATTGATTTCATACAGATACTGATCGATAAGGGATATGCTTACGTCGCGTCCAGCGGGAGCGTGTACTTCGAGGTTGACAAATATCCCGATTACGGTAGGTTATCAGGGAGACTGGACCATTCGCTCTGGAATCAGGAACAAGAATTCCTCGGAGAAAAGAAGAAACCCTATGATTTTGCCCTCTGGAAAGCCGCTAAACCCGGAGAGCCAAGCTGGGAATCACCTTGGGGAAGAGGAAGACCCGGATGGCACATAGAATGTAGTGTCATGAGCACACGTTATTTGGGCAAGCAATTCGATATACATGGTGGAGGAACAGATCTAATATTCCCGCATCATGAGAACGAGCGAGCCCAGAGTGAAGCAGCCCTAGGTGTAAAGCCTTGGGTTAAGTACTGGGTCCATGTGGGAATGGTTGAGATCTCTGGGGAAAAGATGAGCAAAAGTCTTGGAAACATAATAACGCTTAGAGAGGCCTTCAAGAAATGGGGTCCGGAAACTCTCAGGCTGTGGTATCTCACGGGGCATTACCGTAAACCACTCGTGTTCACAGATGAAGCCTTGAACCAAGCATTCAAACTATACGAACGACTGGTTGCATCTATTCAGCTCGTAGAGAAGCTAAGCAGGGAAGCAATTGACATGCATCGTATGGATGAACAGGACATTGCATTGCTTCATGAGATCCTCGAGACACATACACGGTTTCACGAGGCACTGAGCAATGATTTCAACACGCCTGAGGCATTGGCAGCTGTGAGAAAACTTACGAACATAGTATTTAAGGAGCTTCAGTATAGGCCGAAATACATGCTTGTATGGACAACATATAGGTTATTCAAGGAATTCAATGTTGTTCTAGGTGTCCTTGACAAATATTTCACAAAGACGCCTGAAGAGCTCGAGTCATTTGTGGAATCACTGATAAAAATAGTTGTCGATATTAGATCAAGGCTTAGGCAGAGAAAAGAATATGAGTTATCCGACTTCATACGAGAAGAGCTCGCAAAAATAGGAGTTGTACTAATGGATCGAGGCAGGGAGACCAGCTGGATGATTAAGCGATGACAATATCGGCTAAACGTAAATGGAGGAGTAGCGAAAGAATAGCCCTTTCTTTTCTCGAAGAGCTAGGATACAGGATCATTGATACCCATGTCCGTATAAAACAGCATGGTTTCGAAATAGCAGAAATAGATGCTATTGTTGATGATGAGGATGGGAATAGATATGCTGTTGAGATCAAGGCTGGAAGGATAGATGTTAACGGTGTCCGCCAAGCATATGTGAATGCGGTTGTTGCCGGGTATAAACCACTAGTAGTGGCCAAGGGATATGCGGATGACTCGGCACGAGAGCTTGCCGATAAACTTGGTGTTAAGGTGATACAGTTAAGTGATTATTTTCTAATTGAAGCGGAGGAGCTAGAGAACATAATAAGGGACACGATAACAAATACTTTGGCCGACTTCCTCACGATCATAGCTGAAGATAAACAATTACCTCCGGAAGACCTAAGACTTCTAGAGCAAATAGTGACTTCTCCGACGATGAAGGATCTCTCGGAAAAACTTGATCTGCATATACGTGATGTTGTGAGAGAAATAAAGAGATTACAGAACAAGGGTATAATCCCGAAGAATGCGAAGAGCTACGGGAAAGTCAGGCTCTATGCCGCTATGAGACTAGCGGGTTATCACTTTGGGCTCTTGAAGAAACTTATATCTTCTTTACACGAACAATGCAGTCAGGGGGGACATACTTAGTCAGAAAAATATGATCAGTTGCATAGAGCAACTCATAACCATGTCTCTCAAGACACTTTGTGTCAATGATAAGAATAACGGGTTTACCGTGCCTTCTCCCTGTATCGATAGCTGTTTCTTCATCGATTGTTAGATGAACATATTGGCGCTTCATAGGCTTAATCCCCTCCTTCAAGATGCTCTTAAGAGAAGACAGTGATGTTCCGTGATATAGGGGTTTATCCCATTTTATCCTGGGATAATTAATGGATACCCTGAAGCTATGGCCATACCTGGCACGTATCATTCCGTTTTTCAGCTCAAATCTGCCCTTGGGGTCAAGCCTCGCTATGGCAACTACGTGCTCATGGGTGATCCATTGGTAAAACTCCCTGTTGTGCCAGCATTTCTTAATACCTCTGACAAGTTCATCTATTTTTACCCATCCTTCACTATCGGGTTCCACACACGCTTCCCGCGGAAAATGTCTGAGGATACCACTAATCAGTTTGCTAAGCTTGACGCGCCTGGCAGGATCGATCAATAGTGTCCAGCCCCCAATACATTCATTCGGGTTCTCAACATATCTGCCATCCGCACACTTGTATATCGGCCTCAAAGACTTCACCCTACGATACCATTATAATCCTAGAAAAGATATAGTGTTAGACCCGGCTATGAGGAACGCGCCGGAAGCTGAAGCCTCTCCGTAGGCCAGGGCGGAGAGGCCATGAATGAACACTCTTTCCCTGAGCACCATCATTGTTCAAGAACTACAATGGGCTATAGATTATCAATGACGCTTAACAAATACTCGATAATCTTATCAGGTTTTGGCGGTGATATTTCCGTTCTTAGTGACGCCTGTTTGTACCTATCAATATTATTGAGTATATCGAGTATTTTTGAAGCAATAGTTTCAGGATCATTTGACGGACTATACACTATGAGTCCCGTATCTTCGTATATCCATGCCAGACCCTGATCTTTTGACGTTATAATCGGGCGTCTGCTACCTATAGCTCGTGCTACAATACTGGTAGAGGTGTGATCTATATCTGTCACGACTACTGCTGTAACCCTAGGAATTATGCCTTCGAGCGTATCGCTCATTACACATACTACATGCGGATCTATGTCGCAATCTTCTTCTCCGCTCTTCTTGGTGAGCCCTATTACTATGAGCGGGGTTATTTCGACTTCTCTTAGCAATTCGATCAGTCTCTTAACTGTCTCGCATTCAATCTTCTTGGTTATCAACAATATCTTAGGAGGATCAATAGGTATCTCTCCTATGAACTTCTCCTTTTCCCATGAGTATATAGGGAGATAAATGTAATCAAACTTATCAAATATGAAGCCAAATAATAACCTCTCTCTCGGAGTAATATAACCAACCATAATGTAGGTTCCGCACGCTCTTAATCGGCCGAGAGCTAGATTGACCGCGGATAGCAATGCTATATTCTTAGAGCTAAAGTTATGGTGGGGATCAGGCGGTACTATAAACAATAGGAAGACAGGTTTCACTTTTGCAATTGACGATAGAATCACCGGGAGATGCCTATCAATCCTAGAAATAATGACAATACGAGCATTCTCGGGAATCGACCTCAATATAAATAATTTCTCAATATAAGTCCCAAGATTCTTAAGCCGAATGTCGTGGAGAGAAATGTACTCTGTTCTTGCCCCCATCCTCTCGAAAAGCTCGATGAATCTCTTGTCAAACTCCGGATCGTATCTGCTTATAACAAATATTTCCCTGCGCATCATGCATCATCAAATTAACTAGGATGACTAGCCCAGATAAATACTTGTAGGGAGATGAGCCAGGTCTTGCCAAACATATTTGATGAAATAATTGCCTTAAAGGAGGAGATTAGGGACAGGCTAAGCCATAAGCTCTCGAAGAAAGAAATACGTGAAGCTGTTCATGATCCTCATGCTCGTAGGAGGCCCAGGCCTTGTGGGTTAACAGTTCATACAGGTATAGGTTGTCCTCTACGATGTGTATATTGTTACATATATGATATGGGGTTCCAGAACAGTATCAAACAATATCCCTTAAGCCCCGAGCAGCTAGTATATGCATTAGCCTCCAACCCATATTTCATACCGGGTAGAAACGGTACGTTAATAGCTATGGGCTCGGTCACCGAGCCTTTCCTATCACAGACCAAGGATCTCAGTATCAGGTATATCGAGGCGATAACTAAGTATCTAGGAAATCCAATACAGTTCTCGACAAAAATGTATATCGATAAGCGGGATGCCCGAAGAATAGCCAATATAGATCCCGATATAAGCCCATTGATAACAATAATTACTATTAAACATAGAGCCGAACTAGAGCCATATGCCCCGTTACCCGAGCTAAGGTTCAAGACCATAGAGAATCTCTCAGAAGCAGGTCTTAAACCAATTCTCTTTTACAGACCCATAATCCCCGGAATAGCTGAAGAGGAATATGAAGAAATTCTTGCGAGGGCCAAGGCAGCTGGAGCTATAGGTGTAGTTGCTGGAGGGCTGAGGGTTACAAAGAATATATTGTCTAGACTGTCCGAGAAAGGTGTTCCTATCAAGGAAATTCTTCAACGGATAACAAGGCCTCTCCGCGGTAACGAGCAAGTCCCGGTCAAGGTACCCGATTTGAAGATGAAGATCAAGGATAAGGCCTTATCCCTGGGCCTCACCTTTTTCCTGCAGGCCTGTATGGCTAACATATATACGCATGGCATGCATTGCCTCCGTATGGTCATGGAAAGAATTGTTTCAGCCAAGTTCAATTTACCATCTAGCACGGAAATAGAGAATATAGTTAAGAAAGCCGGCCTTACACCAACAAGAATACACTTCACGCGCTACACACTTATTATTAGTATTAAGGAACCATGCGATAAAGTGAAGAAGTATCTGTTACAAGAACTTATCAAATATAGGTATAAGATCTGTGTTTCTATAAAATGTGGGAAAACATGATCACTTTGATCTTATCTTTGCAATAATTTCGCTGGCGAGCTTTGCTAGGTCTTCTTCTGAAACTATATCTCTAACATGAGTCTTTGATACATATAGGTCTACTTTGCCCGATAGCTTGTCTTTAACCCTGATTATGTCTCCATCTTTTCGATGATATATGTCTAGTAGCTCCACCTGCTCTTTAGACAATAGATCAGCTAGTATCTTGCTTGGCGTTTTCGGCATGCTGTCCACCTTCCAGCTTATATCTCGAGACTGGGATATTTTGAATCGAAAGTGTAGTTAAATACTTTATCTATCAATCATTGTTCTCTTGAAAGGTGTTCGGAGATGATTACAAAGTATCTACAATGGGGGTACGGATATGCTGAGTTTAAACTAGGAGATTCAGAGTATTTGTTACTATTTGCAAACAATATAATATTGCTTAGACCGCGAACAATATCTGTAGAAAAAAATGTAGCTGGAAACAAGATTGTTTACTCCAAGAAAAAGAGATATGCTTATGTTATCTTTTCGAAACATCTTCTTCCCTATAGCGATTTCGGAAAGAAAGCTGTTGACGAATATATCGATTATCAGATCGAAGTACGCTACACGAGACTAAAATACGGTAACTATTTAACCATAAACCTCCCAGGAGCCTATCTATATGATCATGTCATATTAACTGACGATCAAATGTGTATAGTAATATCGGCGAAGAGGAACGCTTATTTTGAGAGAACAGATGGCGGGCTCACCATCTATCTTGTTTAGTCCGCGCATTTTATCGTTGTGCCAATAAATTCCTCTCCTTTTATTGCTCTAATAGTGTTTTCAACATCAATTCCAGAGACAATATGAATAGGAGCACCTATCTTACACGATAGATTATACATTTTAATTACCTTATTAATAATTAAATGTGTTTTGCTTTTTTCGTTAAATGATTGCAAATTCTGTAATCGTTCTCTGATTACCTCCGCTGCAATGC
>JALWQP010000048.1 GCA_027083045.1 Desulfurococcales archaeon | reverse complement strand
GAATAGAGTTAGGATATAGTCTTGGCGAAGCCGCAGATCTCATAGGGGTCACAAGAAAAGCAGTTTATGACTACGAGCATAAAAGAACAAGCGTGAGTATCGAGACAGCCCTCAGAATTGCAGAAATTTTTGGCGAAGATGTTCTAGAGCCTCTCGAAATACTGAAGCCTGAAATAACGCGTACAATGGAAGATACCCCTACCAATAAATTTGAGGAAGAGCTCCACCGTATAGCCAAGGAGTGCGGACATAGATTCTACAGGTTCATGAGAACACCAGTAGACTTCGCACTATCAAGCAGTAACAATGTTGTATCGATTACATTGAAGACTAGAAACACTCGTGCATATCGGTTAAAAGTTAGAGAAAGTGAGCGATTGTCAAGAATAATTGATTCCAAGCATATCATTATAGAGAATAGAGACGATATTAGGAAACTCAAGGAAAGACTTGATTCAAAATAAGTAGCAGTAATTGGGAAATGAGTATGCGGCCCATATATATAATAACTGGGCGCCCAGGCATAGGTAAGTCAACACTATTTAATAGTATAATCGAGTTTCTTCTCGAGGAAGGAATAAAGGTAGATGGTATCAGAACCCCCGAAGTAAGAGCGGCGGGAAGAAGGATCGGTTTCAAAGTAATCGATATATCCACAGGCAGAGAAGCATGGCTTGCAAGGAAAGACGCTATCTGTAGAGGACCTAGGATTGGTTCCTATTACCTATGCGTATCTGAAGCCTCTGAACTAATAGATGAGGCACTAACTAGAGCGATCAGCCAAGCAGACATTATAGGAGTAGATGAAGTTGGGCCAATGGAACTTAAATTACCTGTGTTCTCAAGATTACTAAGAAACGCTATAGACTCGAATAAACCACTTATATTGGTAGTACATTACAGGCTCAGTCCGAAATCCCTCGGGTTAAAAGGACATGCAAGGAAGTATATAGTCACCATAGAGAACAGAAACATGCTTGGCAGAAACCTGCCGAGACAAGTATACGAGGAGGTCAAAGATTATCTTGCAGAACAAAAGCGTAGCTTACAGCTTTGAAACAATAATAAACGAGGGAAAAGCAAAACTGATAATACCTGATCCAAAACTGTATTGCAGATCCGATGGCAAGTACGAGCCTTCGTGGGCTCCAGTATTCTATAATCCAATAATGAAGGTAAACAGAGACATAACGGTGGCAGTAACAAAAACCTTGCTTGGAAAACGGTTCTTCTTCGTCGAACCTCTTTCAGGAACAGGAATTAGAGGGATTAGACTTGCTCTTGAATCTAGCGGTGAAGGAATAATCAATGATGTAGATCCTATAGCATATTATTATATGCGCCGAAACATCGTCCTAAATGGGGTTGAAGATTTAGTTTCGCCCATGAATAACGAGGCGAACACTCTCCTTAACAATTTAACCTTCACAGGAATACCGATTGATTTTATAGACATAGACCCGTACGGCTCCCCCATTCCATTTATAGATTCCGCTTTTAAACCACTAGCAAAACATGGCCTAATAGGTGTAACAGCAACTGATACAGGACCTCTAACATGTAGTCATAGAAACAAGGCTCTACGAAGATACTGGGTAAGATGCCATAAAGTAGATTTCGAGAAAGAGCTCGGATTACGAATACTGATTGGTAATATAGCCGCAAGGGCTGCAAGCCAGGATCTGGCACTCTATCCTGTTTTAAGCTACTATCATCAACACTACTATCGCGTGGTATTTAGGGCCAAACGCGGTGGACTAGAGTCTTACCGGGTAATAGATAATTGTATTGGGTATATCCAATATTGTCTAGACACTCTTGAGAGGTGTTATTCGAAAGAGCTCGGAGAAACATGCATAGAGTGCCAAAAACCAGTTGTGCTCGGCCCCCTCTGGATTTGCAGTCTCTCTGATTCTGACGAACTGCCTAACATAAGGAGAGCCTTGGAAGAAATGCATGATTATGACAAGAAGGCCCTCAAGATACTTGATCATCTAATTATGGAGTCAAAAATACTAACACCATATATCAGATATGACATATTGTTCGGTAGAGCTAAGAAGAATATGCCCAAGATTACTGATCTAATCAAAAAACTCAAGAATATAGGGTATTACGCTACAAGAACACATTTTGACCCTAGAGGAATAAAGACCAATGCACCCATAGAAGAGATCATTAATATGTTTTAGTTAACAAATTACATGTAAATTACATAATATCACATGTTACGTTTTGGCTTTTTTAAGCGACATCTCCATTTGTATCCATTCCGTCAATAAATCACATGTAGTCGGATCAAAATATCCACCTTGATAACATTTATCTATGTTTGGACAAACCATGCATGGTATATCAAAGTACTTGCGAAAATCAATAATGGGCATACTAGGTTTTTTCTTTGTTTCTATAGGCTTCGGTATAGCAATAACTCGGTACGTTCTTCTTCCACCATATATTATTGGCTCGCGCTTAACATAACCAAGTATCTCTAATTTTTTGAGAACTCTTGAAGCGTCACGACTCGTTATTTTTAGTTCTTTCCAAAGAACATTCTGGGGTATACCCTCTTTGCCCTTAGAAAGCACGTACTTGTATACCTTCTTATCGAGTTCTGTTAGTTCTTTCGGCAAACTTATCCCCTTAGTAAACTTAGTATCATGTTAAAACATACATTATTTGATCTTGTATCACCATTCTCGTTAACCATGTTATTAGTTCAATCAAGAAGAATATATTTCTATCCCAGTGTAACTCCCGAACTAGAAGTGTTAAAATAACATCATAAAAATATTCAAATAAATAAATAAAAATTCAGCCATTGTGTTTTCATAGTTGATGGGGACAGCATGATCTTCAAAGTTCAACAGTTATATCCAGGTTATCTATTAAGTCGCCATACCTGTTTCTAATGGTAACATCTGTTACTTCTGCCGCGCTCGCGACTTCAAGCTGTGTTCTCTTTTCATCCAATAAGATGGATGACACATAGACGGCGGCCGTGGCTAACCCTATAGCGCTCTTACCGTTGTTTAATTCTAACTTTTTTGATAAATTTATTAGATATGCGGCTAGGAATCTCGCTTTATCGGATAATCCTAGTTTATGCGTCAAATAGGGTACGAAGAAGGCGGGATCGTCTCTCTTGATCATCTTATTGATATCACTTATGGCCTGGTGTATCCTCTTCTCTGCATGCCATAGGTCACGATAAGATATGCCGGCTTCTTTAGCGAATAGTTTGGCGGATTTAAATATTCCATGTACCTTGTATGCAAGGTATATTGATGCTGCTGCCATCATTTTGAGGGTTTTGTTTTTATAGTTTTTATCTTGGACAGCTCTTTGGAGAATATTTCCAGCCGTTTCCGCGACATACTTTGGAGGCTTAAGTAGGCGTACATAGTCATTCAAATGTCTTAAGGCACGCTCGACTATCCGATCCTTTTTTGTTACTCGTGCTTTTTTCTGTATTCTCCTGATTTCTCTCCATTTCTTGATCGTTTCTTTATCAGTTGTACGTATTCCACCAACGATAGTTGCACCTAGTCCTCCATCATGTACCCTATTGGTATATGCGCCACTTGTTCTTCTTACGGCTAATTCATTTTCGAAAAACCTGTAATCTCTTCCAACATCGATAACACGATCATCTATTACTGCCCCGCATTTAGTACATACATATTCATGGGAGTCAGGATCAAATATTATCGAAGAACTACCACAATAGGGACAAATTATATCGATATGTTCATACTTCAAAGTTATCACCCTTTAGAAAAATCTTAACTCATACGTGAGCGGGGCTTTCCCCTCCCCCTTTTATGCTTTGCTTTCCTAATTTTCCGCCGCATGAACCTCTTGGTTCTTTTCTCCATATAATAATATACAGGCCCTGTCTCGATGTATTCGATAACGTCTTTTGATTCCGGCTTTATCACTATAAATGGCTGGTCAACTCTGCCGATAACGTCTACAATCTTACCGATTCTCTTAAGATCTTTATCATAAGCTATGTGCCCCACAAGCTTTCGTGGATCCTTGATCTTACTCTTAGCGATTATCAGGCCGTCCTTCGTCTTACTTATTATATATCCCAGTTTTTTCATTAGAATCCACCGGGGGAGGTAATACTCCGGTATTTACTTTTAAATGTAAAATAGTTAAGAGTAAGGCCTCTTCAAAATATAGACCTGTTCATCATAGGTATTACTAGCTTCTTATAATGTATGATTAAAATATATAGTAATACCATATTGAATACTTACCTCAATAGTACGAATTTAATACCAATAGGTATTACTATCCCTAGTACTTTTCTCTTAAATACTTAATCTCAGAAGCAATAAGCCTAAGAGTCTTGAGTTTACTACCTCGTTTCAGAACAACTACTCGTTCATCCGTACTCCACCATTCACGAGGATAACTTGCTTTTTCAACTTGCGGTTCTAGTCCTAGGTTTTCGGCGGCCCTAACTATTTCATCTATCCTAGGATTAGGGACTGCATCTGCTAGAGATATTTTCCGACCCTGTTTCCGTGTTTTCCTAGAATCTATATAGTTAGGATAAACAACTATTCGTTTTCCTTCATATTCACGACTCATTTAGAGACACCAACACACAACAACTGCCCGCCAGACATTGTTTTAGATAAAAGATTGTTTAACCAATAAATAAACGAGTATGGCTCAATACAAGAACGCATTATTCCTTCTTTATTAGAATACCGTTAAGAACACCGTCCTGGCCAGGCCTTGAGGTAACCTGCACCAATCCTAATTCTGTCCTCACAATAGCTCCCTTAGTTATATAGTTTCTTCTAGCCATCTGCGGATTTGAGGGTGTTTCAACTACCTCGAGTATTCTTAGTTTTCTGGATTTGTTCTCCCCCGGTACAGCTACGTTTATGTATGCTGCTTTCTTGAGTCTAACCTTTATGTTTCCTCCTCTAACACGTATGATTTTGCGCTTTTCGACCGGGCCGAGCTGTGTTTCTGTCGGTGGTCTGCCTAGTTCATACTTTCTCTTCAGACGAGGCATTACTTTTCGTCCGCCAGTTGGCTTCTTTAAATCGTTGCCCTGATACCATGACATTATCTATACACCTCCTAAGTTAGAGTTGGTTAGTATTTATCGTATTTTAAGGATTTCTTCCAGCTTTTCTAAACCGGGCAGTTTGATGAACTTCTTCGGATTCATAAACGGTATAAGGGCTGATAAGGTTGCTTGATAACTTAGATCTATCCTAGTGATGTATCCGTATGTGTAGTAGCCAATAGCACCTATGTTACGCCTTATACTCGTTAGCCCTGATTCTCTTGCCATGATATCGGCAAGTTCTTTTCCTCCAACTAGTTCTTTACAATATTCAAGAGGCAGTGGGAAGAAGAGACTAGTGCCTATACTGTATTTGTTACTATGTATTATAACAGCCACTTGGCCGCTGTGGCAATAATCATCAGTTATCTCGATTATCCCGGCCTCGAGTCCTACCGCAAAACAGTCTGCTGATGAACACTTTTTATATGACTGATATGCCCGTTTGACTGCACCGTAAACTATTTCATTAATTCCTATAGGTTGAGGTTTAAGTCCTTCTATTCTAACTGTATATGTCCTAGTCTCGCCTATGAGCCTGAACGCTTTTTCAATACCAATTATTTTTGCGGGGTTCTCTGTCCCGACATATATATTTATAGTCTTCTCCATAGGAACCACTCAATTCAATATGTTTTTGTTTCAAACTATTTATATGGGGGTCTACTCGTAGAGTAAAACTGAGTATTAATAAGTATTAATACTTGGTTCTCAGCGTCTAATAAGGGATATATCATGAAGACGATTAAGGGAATGCTTTTCAAGATTTACAAAGTGGTATCGAAACCCGTTTACAAACTATACGAGAAAATTCTGTGGATGCAGATAAAAGACGGCCCGTTTCCAGTTCACATTGGAATAATCCCTGATGGTAATAGGAGATGGGCTAGGAGGCTTGGAATGGATCCTATGTTTGGGCATAAGATAGGGTATGAAAGAATAAAGGATGTTATTAACTGGATACTTGAACTGAACGTTAAGGCGATAACAATATACGCCATGTCAAGCGAGAACTGTCTTTATAGACCTGAACAAGAAAGAAAACACTTATTTGAACTAGCTAGAAAGGGTCTTCAAGAACTTATGAATATGAGAGCAATTCATGAAAATAAGGTTCGGGTCAGAGTTTTTGGGAAGCTTGACCTTGTTCCAAGAGACATCGTAGAGCTTGCCAAAAAACTAGAGCAAATAACCAAAGATTATGATAAACACGTATTGAATATTGCGTTATGTTATGGTGGACGTGACGAAATAATAAATGCTGTTAAAAGGATAGGCAGGGATATAAAAGAGGGCAGGCTTGAGCCCAGCGACATAAACGAGGAGATATTCTCACATTATCTGTATACTGATGGAATTCCTGATCCTGATCTAATTATTAGGACTAGTGGTGAAGTGAGGATAAGCAATTTCCTCTTATGGCAGTCAGCATATAGTGAGTTGTATTTCTGTGATGTCTTCTGGCCAGAGTTTAGAAAAATAGATTTCTGGAGAGCAATAAGAAACTATCAGCATAGAGAAAGAAGATTTGGTAGATAATTATGGAGTGTTTTATTTCGTTTCCTCAAAGATATCTTCAACGTCTCCATACAGAATTTTTAGTTCTTCGAGTGTTAACCTCTTCTCACCACGTTTTATCTTTTCTTCAACCCTACGGCGTTTCTCCTCCAGGATTTTCTTAAGTTTGCTTTTTTCTATTTCTCTTAGAAC
>JALWQP010000047.1 GCA_027083045.1 Desulfurococcales archaeon | reverse complement strand
ACTTTTCCACTGAGCTCCAACACCATGCCAGCGATAGTTAATGCCTTGTCTAATAGGCTCTTCTTACCTTTTCTCTCAATCATGGTCTTCAAGGCCTCCATAGCCTCAAGAGCAGGACCAGCAGTTTCCCCTATTGGCTGGCCTCCGAAGGCCAACGCTATCTTGATCCTCATCCCGAGCCTGGCCGCCTGCCTTATAAATATCCCTGCAAGCTGGTCAGCTTCCTCGAGGCTTTTGACCTTGGCTTTACGCCCAACCGGAATATCTATTACAAGGTTGTCCACACCCATAGCGGCTTTCTTCGCCAGTATGCTTGCAACCATCTGGTGCCATGGATCAATGCTTAGTTTACGCTCTATATTCACGAATATATCGTCTGCGGGGGCTAGATTGAGCCTACCACCCCAAGCAAGTGTTGCCCTGACCTTCCTAGCTATCTCTTTTATCTCCTCAGCAGTAAAATCCACTCTTGCGAGTGTCTCCATAGTGTCCGCTGTCCCGGCCGGACTCGTTATCGCGCGGCTGCTCGTCTTAGGTATTAGTAGGCCTGCCGCAGCTACCGTTGGGACAGCTATTAGAGCTACTTTACTGTTGCCGGGTACGCCCCCTATGCTGTGCTCGTCGAAGACTGTGTCTTCAAACACTATCTTGCTTCCGGTCTCGACCATTGCTCTTATGAGGGAGTGTAGCTCATCCTCGCTGAGCTCATAGTATAGCTGACTGGTCAGGAAAGCTGCGATTTCTGCTTCGCCGTATGCTCCGTCAACTATGTCTTTTATCAGCTTATACATCTCGTCTTGACTGATTCTTTCTCCCTTGAGCCTCCGCTGTAGAATATAGAAGCTCGGCGGAACCGGTATAGGGCGTACCCCGACAGTGTCGTGCTTGGATAACTTGAGCGCATCTATTATGTCTCGGCTAACAAGTATTTTCCCCGGACTAACCATCGTTCTTGTCAAGGCAACCACAGCGTTCCTTATCCTATCGCCTTTGGCAAGCCTTACCCTCGACGTTGGACCTAAACCCAGCTCGTGGGCGTCAGACTCGTGTATGATTACGATTGATCTGCCGATATCTACGTCTACAGGTTCAATTTGAAAATGACGCGTCTCTAGATGAATACCCATTTCCCTTACACCTATGTATGATATTTTCACAAAATTATATTGGTGGAACTTTTCTGGGCAAACCATTATCTTAGGTATTGAACGTATATTTAAATATTTCCTAAGAACATGCTGAAGCTTTTATTCGAGATCAATAATCATTGGTTCACCCAACAAGATGTTGAGAACAGCCTTGATAATATGACGACGAGTAAGGACTCCTATGACTCTCTCTTTTTCATCAGTCACAATGACAGCAGAAACATCAAGGTGTAACATCTGTCTAACAACGTCAATGAGTTTGTGATCGGTTCTCACAGCAGGTGGTCTCTTATCCATTACGTTCTCAACGGGAACATTTAAGCTCTTATCCAGTGGGAGTACGTATCGAGACACTGTGAACGAGGATAATATGCTTCTATGACCATGTCTTAGTTGGAGACTTTTAAGTAGATGAGTATCCGTTATAAAGCCTATGGGTCTCCTGTTTTCATCTATTACGATCACTATCTGGGGATGACCCGTAGCCACTGCCTTTAATATGTTATAGAGCTTAGTTCCCGGCCTAGCTATAATATATGTTGTTGAGGGGGGCCTGTATCTTCTCATGAATTCTTCTACACTCATCTCGAGTATCTCGTCAAGGGACAACGACTTGCTGTTCTGTTCCTCGCCACTAGTCAATACGTACTGGCACCCCAGACATAAAATAAAACAGGCATCGTCCACACTAACGGTTCTGTTCTCAAAACTAAAATATTTGCGGGAAAAGAAATCCTTGTCAGTTTCTTAGCCGAGGATGTTTTTTATCTTCTCTACCATAAACTTTGCAAGGGCCTCTTTACTGGGGAACTCGTTGGGTGGCGCATAATATGCTACGACACCTCCATAACCTACAATATGATTGTAGAGTTTCTTGTCTCCTGTGAAGAATATGACTTTCCTGCCCTTCTCAGCAAGTGTTTCCACTAGTCTTGCCACGTCATAGTCATTAGCAGCTGGGTGCCTGAAAATATTCCCGACACGGATCGTCTTCTCCAAACCCTTACCTACTACCTCGTGTATCTCAATGTCTCTGAACTCCCTAGACAACACCTCTACGAAGAACCCCTTGAACATCTGGTCTAGTACAACTGCCACGCCTCTACGGGGACCCGGTGTCCTAGGTGCTTCCACAGGCTCTAGAGGTACGCCTGGAAGGTAGCCTCTCAGATCTTCTGCTTCTTCCGGGCCTAGGCGTAGTATCAGCTCACCCCTGTATATTTCACCCCCACCAACCTCTACAAGAGCTCTAAGTGCTTCGACAAAACTATTGTAGACTCCTATTATTCTCCCATGTGCCATGGCTATGTATTTCGGCATAATAGATACCCCCATTCAATCATGATATACATTTACGCTACCTATTAAAAAGACCCAATCCAAAAAACTAAAGCACAGTAACAAAACGTTTCTAGGCGATATGATTATGAGCTTCAAGATCGCCATTATTGGTGCTGGACCCGCGGGATTAGCGGCTGCATCCCGTATCAAGAAACTAAGGCCTAGCTACCACGTAGCAGTATTTGAGAAGACCAGATGGGCGAGCTTCGCACTATGTGGGACTCCATACTATGTCGGAGGTCTTATCGATAAGCCAGAGAAACTAATGCATTATCCCCCTAGATTCTTTATCGAGAAGAGGGGGATTGATCTAAGGCTGAATCACCGGGTCATCAGTATTGATCCCGATAAAAAAATCCTAGAATACGAAGGACCAGGTGGGAGAGGAAAATATGAGTGGGATATACTGCTCATAGCCAGTGGTGCAAAGGCCGACCTCCCAGACACGCCTGGAATCGACCTACCCGGCGTCTATAAGCTTCACCACATAGATGATGCGGTCGTTCTCAGAGAAGAGATCAGCAGGGATTCCGTCAAGGACATAGTTATAATCGGTAGCGGCTACATAGGCTTAGAGCTCGCCGAAAACCTTCAAAGGATCGGTAAAAACGTCATAATATCGACGCGGTCCCAGTACCCGTTGTCAAGGCTTTTGGATCCTGATATGGGTGAGAAGCTCGCAAATATCTTGCAGGACAAAGGGATATTGATCAATTATGGCGAGAGCCTTGAGGAGATAAGGAGGAAGAACGGACGCCTAGAAGTCATAACCTCCAATAACGTTTACGAGGCGGACGCCGTAGTAGTGGCTACAGGGATAAAGCCTAACGCATTGATTGCCGAACAATTAGGTCTTAGAACAGGGAAGAGCGGAGCGATCATCGTTGATAGCATGATGAGGACAAATAATCCAGACATATACGCTGCAGGCGACAACGTCGAAGTAAAACACGTTGTTACAGACAAGTATACGTGGGCTCCTTTTGCGCAGGAGGCTAATAAGGAGGGATACGTTGCAGGCTCAAACATTGCAGGGAAAACAATACTGTTTCCCGGCGTCGCAGGCACGAGTGTGACCAGCATTAAAGGAGTAGTTGTCGCCGGGACAGGGTTAACAATGAAAGAGGCTGCAAAGCACGGATTCAGCCCCATTGCAGCCTTGGTCGAGGCAAGAACTAAGCCTGGCTACATGCCCGGCTCCGGGAAAGTCTTGCTGAAAGTAATTGCTGACAAGAAATCCGGGCTCCTCTTGGGGGCCCAGGCTATTGGTGGGGAAGACGCCTATTGGAGGATTAACGTTGTGGCTACACTCCTTCATAGAAGAGGCGTTGTAGAAGATCTATTCTTCACAGACCTCGGCTATGCGCCCCCCGTCAACACGGTATGGGACGCGCTTGTGATCGCCGGAAGAATACTATTGAGGAACTGGTAGATAAGCCATGAGTGAATATATTCTTTTCTCATCACCGAAGATCATACTCTCTTACAAACCGCTCATTACTACTGACAAGTTACTCGTATGCAGGGGGAAGGTTATAGCTTATGGTCTTAACGCTGAGAAGGAAGCCTCAGCTGTCGGGGCTGAGAAGAGGAGCTATAATTACGTGTTAGCACCGGGCTTCATAGACACACATATGCACATCGATACTCTCGCGGTCATGTTACGGACAATAGACTTGTCCAAAATAACTAGTATGAAGGAACTCGCAGAGCGAATATCGATTGCAAAGAACAAGGTGGGAGAATGGATCGTCGGGAGGGGATTCGACCACAACTTGTTCATCGACGATAAAATCATTGATAAAAACAAACTAAACTCATTCATTCCTGACCATCCTGTACTCCTAATACATAAGAGTGGCCACATGGGTTTCCTCAACACAGCTGGTATTGAGAGGCTGGAGACACTCCTAGAGACTCTACCAAAAGATCAAGTTGATCTGGAGAAAGGCGTTCTCGTCGAAGATGCACTATGGAAGACATACTCCTGGATCAAGAGCCAGATCAAAAAAGAGGATTTCATTAACATGATACTAGAGGCTCAAAACCATATTCTGAGACACGGTGTTACCACCGTAGCTGTTGCGGGATGCGATGAGCAATGCATGGAGGCCCTGCTGGGGGCGGAAAGAAGTGGAGAACTGAGAATGAGGGTGTACGTCTACATTTATCCTGGACAAGAGGACTGGGTCGAGGAATATTATCGGTGGAGAGATAAGGCGAGAGGAAACATTAGAGTTCTCGGAATAAAACTGCTCGCCGATGGCGCTCTAGGTACTAGGACGGCATATCTCTCAACACCCTATAACGACGATCCTAGTAATCGTGGAAAACTACTCCTAACACATGATGAAATAAAAAAATACGTCAAAGAAGCAGTCAAGGCCGATGCACAAGTGGTTATCCATGCCATCGGTGATGCGGCTCTGGACGAGGTTCTAAAAGCCTACTATCAATTCAAGCAATATAGGCATCTGCTCAGGATCGAGCATGCGAGTCTCGTCAGGGACGACCAGCTAGAAATGATACGTGATATAAAACCGCTCATAAGTGTACAGCCTAGATTCATAGCATCAGATAAATGGATAATGGAAAGGATAGGATATAGGGTCAAATGGGCATATAGGTTCCGTTCACTCATGGAGAGGACAACAATAAGCTTCTCGACAGATTGCCCGGTAGAGCCAATCGATCCCCGCGACGGACTATATTACGCAGTCACAAGAGATCCTGGAAGTCCCTACGAGAAACACACACCTAATGAAAAACTAGAACTCATAGAAGCGCTCCACCTTTATACGAGAACGGCGTCATTCCTCCTACGTGACAATTCTCTGGGTGCTCTCCTCCCCGGATGCTATGCTGACATTATAGGCCTTAACAATGATCCCTTGATGATCAATATCGGGCTCATAAGAAGTATTAAGGTCTACCCAGTGAGCATCAATAATTTGGTCTTCTAGTTCCATACTATCAAACATTAAATATTGGGAGATACGAAGGATTAATTGAAAAGATGCTTTGGGGTCGTGATTGTCTCTCTACAGGGATAAACGCAGCAAGAAGGAGATCATTGAAGATGTTTTAAAGGATTTGGAACCAAATCTTCGGGAAGAAGCTCGCCGGATACTTGAAGAAATTAGGGGTTTAGAGCTCATGGATCGCGAAGAGCTCAAAACGATGCTTAGGAAAAGGAAGATTATTAAGTAGTCTTTTATCCAATAGTTTTTTCTACTATCTTTGCATTATGTTTTCTGCATATTTCCTTTATCTTGTTCTCGGTCTTCTCAATCATTTCTTTGAGCCTATCCTGTCGTTGTGCCTCCATGTATAGTCTGATCTTGGGCTCGGTACCGCTTTTCCGCACTAGAATCCATGACCCATCTTTATATTCGCACCTATAGCCATCGATGGTTATTATGTTCTCGGGCTCGCCTAGCAGTGTTTTCAGCTCTTCAACAAGATCAAGGTATATTTTATCCCTCACCTCTATCGGCCAGAATAGATAGCTTCTCCTATCCCATGGATAGTCGGGGATACCCTCTTCATCAAGGATTTTAGCAAGAGGTTTACCTCTCTCCACGACTAGCTTGGTAAGTATAGCCACTTGCCATATGCCGTCGACCCAGGGACCCCACCTTGGATCTATTAGTTTCCAGGGCTCTGCCGCTATCGCTACATTTGATGCGCCGAGCTCTTTTACTCGCTCGTGGGTTTTCCCTAAGAGGTACCGTTCTAGCTTACCTCCTAGTTCTTCGACTACTTTATCGACTACCTTGCCTGTGTCGATTGATACTATTACGTGTCCTTTTCTCTCGAGTAATGCCAGCTTAGCGTATAATGCTATGATCCTGTCCTGCCTTATGAAGCCTGTATGAGGATCGAGTACTGCCAGTCTATCAGCGTCGCCGTCATGGGCTAGGATCATGGCTGGTTCTATAGAGGAATATAGTTTCAGATATGACTCAAGGACATCTTTGCGTGGCTCGGGTGGTCTGACTGGGAAGTACCCGTCAGGATTAGCATTGATCGTTATTGGTACTGCTCCAAGGATACGAACTATGCTTGGTGTGACACCGTATGCCGCACCGTTGGCCAAGTCTATAACTATTCTGGGCTTCCACATGGGTTTTATTTCACCAATAGTGTTTATCATATCGCGAATGTAGTCATCGAGTACTCGGGGGATTATCCTAGTCTTTCCTACTTTGTCCCATGGTAGGGGTTTTGTTTTCTCGAGATTCTTCTCTATTATGTTTTCGAAGCTGCGCACGTACTCATAGCCTTCATTGTCGTAGAATTTGAAGCCATTGTATTCCGGCGGGTTGTGGCTCGCGGTAACCGATATTCCGAGTGCCCCGTGT
>JALWQP010000046.1 GCA_027083045.1 Desulfurococcales archaeon | reverse complement strand
GGACCTTTAGACCGTGGATCGGGGTTTCTACGACCCGTTTATCCCCGGTTATCCTAGCATAGATGTCTAGCTCGTATTTCCCGAGCGGTGGGCTCGTCGCGGCCGCTAGCTCGAAGACAGGGTGTGCGCCCAGGATGACCGCTACAGGAGTGTCTTCTCCTTTCTCAGCGTGTTTTTTAACTATGTAGTAGAGGTGGCGTGGAACTATTCTCAGTGTTGCTCTGCGCGACCCCAACCTCATAATCCTGTGTATGCTAGCGTTATGGATGTTGTTCCATTTAGCAATAACGATAGATCCAGTTAGGTAGTATCCCCCGTCTTCCCGGTAGAACTTTATGAACGGTATATCTTTGAGACTACCACTATATTTCTCATAGTAGTCTTCAAACGCTTCAAGACCGTATTTTGGGGGCGGGCTATAAATAGCGTTGATGTATTTTTCGTAGAGTTCTGTATCATTGTCTACTTGGAACAGGTTATACAGATCTTTTCTTGTCGTTATTATGTTTGAGTAGCAGGGTAGTTTTGCTCCTTTAACTCTGTATATGTATAGGGTGTCTGGATTCTTGCTGCTTATCCTTGTTATGGTGTATTCGGCCTCTATTTCTCCTAGATCCTCTACTTTCTTCCCACTAACCAGGTTTATTGCAGGGTGAACAAGCATTTGCCTAGCACCTAGTATTCGAGCAATGATTCATGGTATTCTTCTGTGAGCTTATATCTTGCGAGTCTGACTATGTGTGTATTTGTTAGTTCTTTCGTCTTCAAGTAAATTTTCCCGCTTGCGAAGTCTATTTTCTCGATCATCGCGGGATAGTCTGTCTGGTCACCAATAAGGGCTGCATAAGCCCGTTTCTCGAATCCGGCCACGTAGTATCTTATTCTCTGTACGCCGAAAGCGTTTTTCAATAGGTCGAGTCGCGGGTTCTTGACCGGTTCTTGGACAACCATGTATAGTGTGTCTGGGGTCTTTGACGCGTAGAGTGGTTTCACACCAATTATCTCCTGTATTAATGCGGGATCCACTGGTGCTCCATGGAATAATGGGTGGCCCGAGACTATTGTGGTGGCTAGCCCTAGTCTTACTGGTTTGCCGCCGTCAAGGTATTCCTTGTATTTTTCTGATCTCAAATACCTTCTATCTTCTCTATTTCTCTCCCTCTTGCTGGGCGGCGGCTTGATCATCTTCACCTTTATCCCGATTGAGCTATATTTCTTGTAGATCTCGTAGAGGGTGTCCCCAATAACCACTAGGTGGTCAGGCCTTATCTCCTCGATGAGTGTTGACTTGTATATTGTTGCATAGGTATCCATTACCCATCCATCAGTATCTATTATGACAGGCGATCTATTGTCTCGTATGGAGATATCTATCAATTGTTTTACGGCCTGTATTATCTGGAATATGTGTCCCTGGGGCTTGATATCTCCTATAAACTTCATTGCTCGGGGCTTGAGGGTTCTCATCCACACGGTTTTCCCGCTGGGATAGGATAGAGTTATGAAGCCTGGGGGCCCTATGTCTGCCTGCCCTACATCACTATCTATTATCGCTGGTTTTTCCCCCTTGTTGAGCGCAATGTTTGATAATAGTATTGATACGGATGATTTCCCCGAATCCACTTGGCCTATAACCATTATTTTGTGGGGCTCACCGTTGATTATTTCCTCAGCTATTTTTCTCCATTCAAGATACGGGTCCTCTTGGCCTGCCGCCTGAATCGTTCCCTCGGAGCCAAGGTTTACGTCTAGTACAGATTCTTTCAGGGCCAGGATGGTATAGCTTCTGAGTCTGTGTATGATTATTCTCTCGCCGGCACTATATAGTGCTCCAAGAACTTCTATTTCCCCCGTGGCTACGTTTAGTGCAGCTGGGCCGAAGACTCTTATAAGCTCACCTTCTGCTAGATGGATTCTCGGCATCTTAGGCTATTACCTCGATGCCTTTTCTTAGTGCGATTGATAAGGCTGCATAGGCGTCCTTGTTCCTATATGGTTTGAGCATGTTTTTTATTCTCTCAATAATCTCTCCCGTGCCGTTTTTCGGCGTTGTTTTTGTCTCATCCACTATTTCTACGGCTACGTCTCTCTCGGCTTTTTTCAGCGTGTATGCTATACTCCACCCATTGTGGCATTGTCCGACTCGCACCTTCAGTGTCCTGTATGGATATTCCTGTTTGATCCTCTCAATCTCTTTAGCTAGTGAAGCCTTTGGATCTAATCTCTTCATCTCGAGGATCTCCGAATCCCCCAGCACTATAATGTATGGACTAGGCCCGGGATCAACACCTACTACAATCTCATTATATGTTTCTTTGAGCCTTGTTCTCAGGATTGCTTTTTCGAGTACTAGTGGCCGGTGTTCTGGATCATATACTATCTCCAAGTCTTTTCTCTCCTCAACTTGATCGATGAAGTACTTGTAGTCCGTATAGAATATGCTATAATATGGTATGTTGTCAGGTGTATAGTATAGACTGTAAGGTATTCTGCGAGCTTTAAGCCTGTCAAGGACTTCCATGAACCATCTTGGATCATATATTGCAAGCACAAGTGTTCTGTATCTTGGCATGTTTGGTGTCAGTTCTTCCACCCTTTTTCTGCGAGAGGGTTTCAGACTATAATCCTTTATATTGTATCCTCTATTTTTATCCTCATGTAACCGCTAATAGGTGGTGCAATAATTTTTGGGTGGTGCGCGGAGCATTACTGGCTGGGGTGTGCTCGACAAGATTATCGGATCCCCGCCGCGCGCCATCCTATTTTATGGGGAAGCCGGTATCGGTAAGACGAACATGTTGCTATGGATCGCGAAGAGAGTGTGTAGGGAGAACCGCCCATGTATCTATATCAGTACTGAGGGCTCCTTGTACCAAGGGATCGTTGCACGTAGGCCTGAGGACTATGAGCATGTATTGTTTGGTGAGACCAGGGATTTGTATGGTCTGCTTGAGACGATTATTCGAGGGGTTTACCCGGTTGATCCTTGTGCTGTGTTTGTGGATAGTATTAATGCTCCGTTCCGAGAGGCGTCGGGGTCTGAGGAATCCATACCCTTATTTGGACTCATACTTGCTCTGCTAAGGAGGAAGACCGATGAGGGTAGGGCCTACTTGTTCGCTTCGGCCCAGGTGAGGGGTTTGACCGAGCTTGAGCCGCGTGGTGAGGGGGAAGAGGTTGTTGCTAGCGGTATGTCTATTCTTGAGTACTGGTTTGACGTAATAGTTTTTCTGGGTGTAGAGGAGGGACTCCGCTATGCCCGTATTGTTAAGCCTGAGGGCTTGGAGGCTGAGACATACTTCGTGATCGAGGATGGGGGTGTTGAATGGCTTGAGTCTCTCTAATAATGTCTTCATAGTGTGCTTTATGCTCTGGTTCATCAGATATTATGTGTCCCCAATGATCGCTAATGCTTCTCCACTACTAGTTAGTGGTTCTCATCCTATCGATGGCGGTAGGATATTTATCGATGGCAAACCCCTGCTCGGGCCTGGTAAGACTGTTGAGGGCTTCATCACTGGGGCCTTGATGGCTCTTTTCTCTTCTATGCTTGTATCAGTTATTGTTGGTGACGAATATTTTGTCCCCTACGGTTTTATCGGCGGCGTCGTTGGTTTATTGGGGGATATGGTGGCTTCGTTCTTTAAGAGGCGTTTGGGGCTTAAGCGTGGTGATCCTCTCCCCATTATTGATCAGCTGGATTTCGCGGTTGCCTCAACCCTATTTTACTGGTTTGTCGACCCGAGCTTCGCTTCTCGGCCTTTGTTCGTATTCTACGCGCTTATAATTATCCTTGTGCTCCACGTTGTATCCAATAATATCGCCTATTATATTGGGGTTAAGGATAGGAGATGGTAGTTTTTCGCTAGGTTTATTATAGGTAATGTTTTAAGTTGGTTTGGATTGATACTACTGCGTAGTTGGAGCGGAATAGTTGAGGGGTGCTGTGGTTGAGGATCCCCAAGATGATAGTGACGTATTGTCCGAGGTGCAGGACGCATACACCGCATACTGTGACTATTTATAAGCATGGCAAGAGGAGGAGCATGGCTCAGGGTGAGCGTAGGTACGCGGCTAAGAAGAAAGGTTATGGTTCTAAGAGGAAGAGCGAGCAGAAAAGATTCGCTAAGGTTACCAAGAAGGTTGTGCTTAAGCTTAAGTGTAGGAAATGCGGCTACATCTTGCATAGGAGAGGTATTCGTATGAAGAAGTATGAGCTCGTGGAGGTGACGCGTTAGCCATGGTTAAGAGGAGGAAGATCCTTATCCCTCAGCCTAGGAGTAGATTCTTGAAAGTTGTGTGTAAGACCTGCGGTGCTGAGAATATAGTGTTTAGCCACGCGACCTTCCCGGCTCGATGCAAGGTTTGCGGTACTCTGCTTGTCAGGCCTACAGGTGGGAAGGCCGAGATTATAAGGGAGCATGCCGAGATTGTTGCTGAGCTTGGATGAGATCATTTCTCTTGTTCTTCGTCTTTTCTCGCAATACAAGTCTTTGATTATATGGGTGCTTATTCTTCGTAGGGTGTATAGTAGTCGATAGGATTGTTTTCGTTGTTTATTGGCGGAGGAGGATGTGTTATTTAAAAATTAGTGTTTGTTATTTCTTGTTCTCTTGATTAGAATAATGCTGTACCTATTAATATTGTGAGGAAGCTGACTAGCGGTACTGTTATGTTGTCATCGATCGGGTTTGACTCGAAGTGTTCTACAATGCTTGCTAGTAGGCCTGCTAATGCTCCTATCAATCCTAAGGCTATGTATCCTATTGGTATGACTACTGCGGCCATTGCTATGTTTCCTATCCAAGACTTTGTTCTTTTATTGTACAGCATGTTTCGAACAATACCTGTCACGCCGTCGCCGAACGCCATAAAGGCTACGGGTATTACACCGTACCACCAGTTGTGGAAGATTAGCCATGCAAGCGTAATGATTGCTCCCCACATAATTATAAAGTGTATCTCGTAGTTGTTCTCCTCTACTTGGAACCAGTCCATTAGTTGCTTCCTTCTTCTAGGCAGCCATGTCAATATGGCTAGGATTATGGCTAGTAGTGCTGGGTATAACGGTGTTGTGTAGAAGAATGGTACGAGAACCGATACAAGTCCTCCCGCCAGTATGTGTATTACTTTCCTATTATAGTAGACAGCCTTGATATGTGTCATCCCTTTAGCACGCATCTTCTGGTACAAGAACTTCGTCAATGGTCCGACGACGAACATCACCCAGATGAACAAGACCAGAGTAATTAAGCCCTCCCTAATCAATACACTGATATCCATGTCGTTCACCAAACCCAGTACATACAATACATATAGCTAAGTACAACTACACACTAGAAAAATCTTCTAAATGTAAATATAAAAACCATACAGGCACAGAAAACCCTCGGGGATGATGAAGGCCGTACTCACAGAAATAAGTGAAGAAACCTTTAAGTCCTGACCACGCCAGAAACGCAAAACGTGTGATGAAGGCTAGATAAACTGAAATACACGGTGATGAAGGTTTCTGGTGCTGAAAACAATTATAGAATACATCAATCCTAACATTAAGCATAACCAGTGTGATATTGCATAGCTCAATCAAAACATAACCATAAAATTCTATAAAAATACAACAACCGCTGATATACTTGCAGACCCAGTAGATACCATTGCATACAAAAACATCTCTTTACCTTTATGTTTACTATCTAGCCTAAATAAGCTAATAAAATAACAAATATTCCACCAGTAAAAGCTACTGCAAATATTTATGCCATAAGTATCTATAGCATCACCATAATCTGTTACCCCATCCTCAGACAATGTTCCCATAAAAATAAACAGAAGAAATGGCGGCGGGGCCCCCACAATGGTAGCGGGGGGTGGATTCTCCCGGGGCGGCTGTCCGCAGAGTCTTATTCACTATGTGTAATGAGTATTATTGACCCTTTTAAAACTTACTACAAATCTTAGTCAAAGCCCTTTTCTTAGCTTGATGATGAATATCCAGTATGTTATATAGATTGCATACGTTAATTCTTCTACTAATAACTAATCTATAAAATCCCCAGGTCTCGCCATAATTATATATCCTAGAATCTATGCTGATTTTCCTAAGCATTTTTTGAATATCTAACACTCCGTAATAGTTCACAGAATTAATGATAACTCTATATTTTTGTTTATCGATATGTCCTTCATCATCTATAAATGCTGAGATCCAATTAATGAGTATATTGGGACTTTTTCTTATGAATGCCTGTGCTCTCCATAATTTTGAATTATTTGCACCTAAACGTCTAAGTGTGTAGTAAAGATATCTTGATTTAACTCTTGCTATATAGACGTGTTTTTTGGATGAATATATAATAGTCGGGCTTTTCTTCAAAACATCATATATGTCTCTAGCAAATGAACTAATTAGTTCAATTGATTTATTAGTATACTCCATAATGTAACGTTTTCCTCTATCTCCTTTCTCGACATATATATGTCCATCTCCGCAAATATGTGCATGAATCCTTGCAAAATGGGGATTATCCATTAAGGACATGTTATTCCCGTTTAGATAGAATAGGAGAATATAAAGCGGACAGCCGCCCCGTTTTGAACCACCGACCTCGGGGTGTCCCTGAGGCGGCAGCCTCTTATGAGCTTCGCGGGGCGGGGCTACCGTCCCTGCTACTACCTTTATTATCGGGGGTCTTATAAAGTTTTATTCTTAGGTGTTATGAGTAAGCCTTTTCTTTTATTGTTAATATAAATTTCGACATTAAGTTCTATCCCTTCTTTCCAGCCTAAGGCTTCAACTAATTGTTTTGGTAGTGTTATTTCATAGGTGTAATATTTTTGTTTACCTTTCCTCTTTCTAAGTTTCATTATTTCACCAAGAAATACTATATAATCGTAGATAATAAATTTATATAGGAATTCTTTACAGAATTC
>JALWQP010000045.1 GCA_027083045.1 Desulfurococcales archaeon | reverse complement strand
GTTACGATATAGTCGAAGAATATAGGAGGGCCTATGGTCAAAAATAATACTGGATATTATGGTTTAACGATAGAAAAAGATTTTTCATAAAGGAAAGCATCTTTTCTTTGCAGGTGTGAACACATATGCCATGGAGTATACTCGAGCTACTCCGTAATGATCCTGACAAGCTTAGAGAGTATGTTAAGAAGAGGTTCATGGATCCTAGAATAGTTGATGAAGCCTACGAGACCGATCTCAAGTGGCGCCGGCTATTAACAAAGATCCAGGAGATAAGACATAAACATAACGTATTGAGCCGAGAGATAGCGAGGCTTAAGGGTCCAGAAAGAGAGGAGAAGATAAGAGAAGTTAGGGAGCTGAAAGCAGAGCTCGAGGAATTAGAGAAGGAGCTCAAAGAGCTGGAAGAGAGGAGAATCAAACTCTTATTCAAACTACCGAATATTCTCCATGAATCGGTACCTATAGGTCCTGATGATACCTACAATGTACCGATAAGGTTCTGGGGTAAGCCCAAGGTATGGAAAGGGTATATCGATCAGTTCAAGGAACAAACCGAGAAATACGGGTTTAAGATAGACTATGAAGTAATTGATTGGAAGCCTATCGGACACGCGGATATGCTGGAAAAAGTGTTACGCCTCGGAGACACCTTTAAAGCCGGGCAAGTAGCGGGCAGCAGGTTCTACTATCTCTTCAAGGATATTGTGTTCCTTGATATGGCTCTCCTAGCCTATGCTGTAGACTACCTGACGAGCAAGGGGTTTGCACTCGTTCTACCACCATATATGCTTAGATATAATATAATGATGGGCGTCATTGATATTGACACATTCAAGGATGCCATATACAAGATCGAGGGAGAAGACCTATACCTGATAGCAACAGCAGAGCATCCTCTAGCAGCACTTCATGCGGGAGAAGACATCCCCGAGGAGATGCTACCTCTCAAATATGCTGGTATAAGTCCATGCTTCAGAAAAGAGGCGGGCGCAGGAAACAGGGACCTGAAAGGCATATTCCGTGTACACCAGTTTCATAAGGTTGAGCAATTCGTATATGCTAAGCCCGAGGAGAGCTGGGAGATAATGGAGGAACTGATCGCTAATGCCGAGACATTATTCCAAGGTCTAGGTCTCCCCTACCGTATTGTGAACATTGCAAGCGGCGACTTGGGAGCACCAGCGGCAAAGAAATACGACCTAGAGACATGGATGCCCGCACAGGGAAGATTTAGAGAAATGGTCAGTTGTAGCAACTGTACTGACTGGCAAGCCTTCAGACTAGGAATTAGGCTTATACGGAGAAAAGGCATGGTCAAGGAATATCTCCATACACTGAACTCAACGGCTATCGCTAGTACAAGGACTATAACATCTATCCTTGAGAACTATCAGGAGCCTGATGGAGTCGTTATAATACCCAAGGTTCTACGCCCCTATCTTGAAATATTCAAAGCTGCACCGAAAGACGCAATCCATCCTATCAAGAAGGAAAAGATACAATAAGTTTTACGTATGAAACCCACCTATTTCGCATCCTTATAAATCCTAGGACCTGGTATTCCCTCAGTTACACCAGTTTTCCGGGTTTAAATCCCAGTGCGGAAACTATTCTATAGCCGGGGACCAAGATGGGTGAAGAAATAATTATAGAGCCAATAAAGGTACAAGTAACGATTTAC
>JALWQP010000044.1 GCA_027083045.1 Desulfurococcales archaeon | reverse complement strand
ATATAGATGTGGATATGCCTGTGAACAAGGAATTCATAGAAGTACTCGGGGAAAAACTCGGGGTTTATATCCACAGAGTAAAGCTTAGTTTGAGAGAACATCTCAGCGAGAAGGGATTCCCTACGACCAATAACAGATGGTGCACCGCGCTCAAAATATCCGCTCTCGAGAGAAAGTACGCCGATCTCTGCAGAGGGTCTAAATGCTTGATTGTTGTCGGGGTTAGAGATGTTGAGTCTGAGGCGCGGAGCCATCGCCCACCGGTTATCGTGACAGAGAAGTATACGCGGATCGCACCACTTAAACAATGGTCCACCCTTACACTACAGCTATACATGCTCTATAGAAACATACCATTGAACCCTCTATATGAGGAGGGCTTCTACAGGCTCGGATGCTATATCTGTCCGAGCCTTCGTGGATGGGAGCACTTGATAATACATGACTCCCCAATGCTTCGAAGCATTAGAAACGATCCAGTATATGCAGAGTATAGGGAGTTCCTGGAAAGTAGGGTCTAGGGAGTATAGTACTGAGCCGTCAGTAACATCTCTTTGAGTTTCTTGAGATCAGGGTCTTTTGGAACTCTTACAATTGCAAGATTAGGATGACCAGCAATATCGTGTCCCAAGCCCTCGGCCACTAGATACTTCGCTATTCTATAAGCCTTACCACCAGACGCCTTTATGATCAGCAAGCTATAGTTTTTACGTGTAGTCACAAGAAGCGCCACAGGGCTCTTAACGATTGAGGCTATTTTCGACGCTAGAGCGGTGCCTCCACGATGCTTCCACTTGCTCCTAGCATCAATAAATCTGATCTCACCGATCTTCTCCGCAGACATAGCAAGATCTATAGCCATATCCTTTATTTCTTGATCACGCTTAGCAATCGCCTCTCTAACCTTGCTAAGTATTTTTTGATCCAAAGGCATAGGCAGAGCGGCCGGCGTCGCTAACCAATTAACAATCTTCACCCACACCTTCTCATCACGCATAACCGTTAAGGCCTTGCTGAAGAGAGATGCCATTTCGAATAATTTCATGTACTTCTGAGGCACTCTTCTTCCACTGTCCATGTATTTCACAACTTCCACGAAGCTTCTCAGCCTAGCGTGTGGCTCGATGCCGTGTTCTCTCAGCATTTTCTCTACTATTGCGGCTGTGGGCATCTTATGGTCTACTATGACCTCATCTATTACATTCTCAAGGTTCTTGACATTCGAGATTGTTGATAGATGGTGATCTATGTAGACTATCTTTTTAACGCCAAAATGGCTCTTCAGGAGCTTCAAGATGTTTGGAATATATTTTGTGTATGGGATATCTAATAGAACCATTAGATCATAATCTGCACGCATATCATTTAATATAAACTTTAGCCTCTCAGGATCGATTGGCCTCCTATCAACGATCGCCTTGGACTCAATAGGGTATTTACCGAGTTTCTCCTGTGAGTAAACAAGCAGAGCAGCCGCCACTACTCCGTCGGCGTCCCAATCCCCTCCCACAAATACTCTAGGATACCTAGTCAAAATCGCTCACCACTAGTTTTCTCTCATATAGTGTTCAACCTTCTTGCGTCTCCTATATATGGTCTCGAGACCTCTTTTCTCAATAATCCTAGTTACGTCTAATAAGATATAGCCTGTATAAAAAAGTATGATCACTACTAGGAGCACGTCAACCACGACATAATTATTGATGTATACATGAAGACTGTCTATTACAATAGAGTACTTGACAAAAGGATCAACAAGCACACGTACAATACCAAGCACCATTGTAATTACTGATAGAATTATTTCAACAAATACACTCCTTACACTGTAAATTACAATTGATGACACAATAAGAGAGGATGAGATCAAAAACGTGAATATGATTACTTGGAATAATAGAGCAGGTAAGTTTACAAGACCCGTTATTAGTGGAAAATCCAGTGCTATTAACGGTAATATTACAACGTTGATTAGCGATAATGACAAAAATAAAATCGAGTTTCTAAATGTTCTCCTCATTTTTCACCACCGCATACGTCTTAGTATAGTTAAATGGATAGTAGACTATGATCTTGGTTAGTTCACCATCGCAAAAACTCTTTATTTTGAGAACAGCTGTTGTAT
Organism: Desulfurococcales archaeon; assembly: GCA_027083045.1. GTDB lineage: Archaea > Thermoproteota > Thermoprotei_A > Sulfolobales > Desulfurococcaceae > JAADCY01. Next base: position 4,882 of record JALWQP010000044.1, on the reverse strand, counting down.
TGGGCCGAATCGTCATATTGAACTCTTTAATAAATGTCGAGTTTGTATATATGAATTTTATTTTGAAACTTCCAGTATAATAGTATTTTGAACTCATCTCGATAAAAAGATATTTCGTATGATTATCAGTAGATATACAGTATATGTTTGAAACACTTGGTGTCACCGCATCGAGGATGTTATTGATACATGTAAGGCTTTTCTCAATACTATAAGAAATAAACCCCTCATGCCTCCCGCTAAATATGATCCTCGTCGTTCCCGAAATTCTTCCTGATGATACATCTACGTAACAGAAATATCTGCTGATATTATTCAATCGGCAATTGAATACATAACCCCCAATCATAAGTCTTGTATTATTCAGTTTGAGACCAGGGTTAAGAACCACGATCATTTCGAAGTATAAATTTGAGCTATTTTGATTATAGAGTGATGCTGAAAGTATTCTATAGCTCACTTTAAGATCGACAATACCAGATATTATCGGCATGTAGTCGTTGACAAGTATTGAGCCTAGATAGAATGCAGCTATTAGTGATGCCACTATGAATACTGCACCTGCTAACCTAATAGTCCTAATTATCTGCATCCTCAAATACACCGTTTCCGAGAAATGATTAACACTGCCAGAATATATAGGGATACCTTGATTTGATGGATTCAGGGATGTTTATGGTCACCGAAATACTTAGCGGGATAGCAAAGGATCTAATAAGTTTGGTAAAAAGAAATAAGAAAATGACGCGCTTTGTTGATGAATCAGAGACAGACCAACCCCTATTAGAGGCGAGAATCGAGTACGTTGATGATAATAAGATACAGGTCTTAGAGGATAATGTAATTGAAGTAATTGATACAGATAATCTCCGCAAACATAATACTTTCATACCTATTTATGGTGTGGACAGTAGTACGCGAACTATAACATCTCCGTTCTTTTTCATGGGAATAGGGTTTGGAGTCGGTGTGAATTATAGATATGGAGATAAAATCGAGTGCCCATCAATTATGAAGATAATAGGAAAAGATCCCATGCTGTGCCAAGATTGTAAATGGATAGTTTTAATCCCTTTCTCTGGCCCCAATGATATAATCCTTAGGAACCCATGTATAATGACTCATAGTCCTGCAGGAACACCATATGACGAGACTTATAATCGATATGCAGCTCTAGATGAACTTAGACTAGCCATTGAGAACCATATACTTTCTATAATTCTGATGAAATCCCGTAGCGAATCCGACAACGTTGTTTTTCTCGACGGACCTATCTACATAGTCCCTAAACTAGCAACTATATATTCTTCACTAAAACCACCAAGCAGGGGGAGAATTGATGATTATATTGCTAGCTGGAAAGCATTGATCAAGGAAAGACTTGCGATACTGAAAGGTAAGAAGAAAACTACGCTCGTTTATGGAGTTGTGAAACGGCTTGAAAACTCATATATTTTGTCACGTATTGATCCAGCGGGTCTGACAGGCGGAGCAAAAATAAATGATCAGGCTTACCTTATACTGTATACCCGTTCAGTATTTAAGAACAGCTCTGCCAAGCCGTTCATAATAGGGCCCATCAAGATAGAGGCACCGCGAGAACTAGCAAATATACCATCTAAGATCGTATACTATATTGGACTCCCTAGACATAGATATGCGATTAATACAGGTGTAGCGCCCTACGGCTTTTACAGAGTAGAGTTTCTCGAGCATGATCTCCCATTTATTCTTAGAACATACGATCATCCGTGCACCCCGCCATTGATAGATTCGCTATTGTCAGGAACCGTTATACCTCTATCAATCCTTATCGCCGACAAATTAGCCAAAGATGTATCTAGGGGGATTACAAACTACTTTATAAGACTACTAGAAGATAACGGCGTCCCCCTAACCTACGACACGATGCGCTCGATAGAGGGATACTTCATTGGATGACGTGTTACTATCCATAAAGCAGAGAATGCAACAAGCCATATCTATGGCCAAAAAGTATGGTGAGATCATAGGCTGGGTTTCACGTACAAGTCCTTCAAGCATATCGGAAGAAGGAGGCCTAGTGGTCTTCGATGTCGAGCCACACATATATTTTGAGAGATTCCAAGAGATAGCTAGCGCTGGCAACTTTCTAGCCATTGTCGACATCAAAACTCTGGCTATTACCAGTATAAGGATAGTCAAGGTAGAGAGAAGAGATGTCATTGCAGAACTTAATCTTCCCGATCTCACCATCTCTATGCCAGAAAGAGAGCCCGCAGGCTTATTGACCAAGACCAGGATCTACGGCAAACCTCTCCTAACATATTATGTAGAGACTGGGGTTGTCGAGGCATCGAATACTGTTATTGAGCCTCAATCGCCTGTAATCATGCCGAGAGACCCCATCGTAGTCCAAAAGATCCTAGGTCTTCCAACAAAAGGCGTGTTCATAGGATATGTGACAACCGGAGATAGGCCGATATTCAATGCTTCGATCCCAGTATATGTACCTCTAAAAACATTCTACCAGCACATGCTTATACTAGGAACTACTGGTTCAGGTAAAACTACCCTGCTCAAGAACATGATCTCCGCATTCACGAGCCACTATAGTTTCAACGATCAAGACACGAGTTTATTGATAATGGACCCTAACCGCGACTACGTCGCATTGCCTCTCAAACCTACATGGGAGTTTTATGAGGGCATCGATAAAGAACTCGAAGAAAGAATGCTTAACAGGACGCTTGAAAATATCAGTAGACCTAGGGGCCTAGTCATAATACTGCCTATCACAAGTCATCTCGTCGAGAGACTGGTTAGCGAAGAGCAAGTGTCTTGGCCTAGGCTCCTCAAAATGATCGCGGAGGAATACTATGAATCCACCTATGAGCCTATAGCTGAGAGAATGGGGTGGAATAGCTGGGTAGAGGAGATAGAAATTATCGAAGAACCAGGACGAGTACCCCTACGTATAGTGAAAATGAACATAGGTGTTAGTTATGGAGAGAAAAGAGAATATATAGAACTATTTATAGTGCCATACGGGTTCAGATTCAAGGACATGTCGCCCAGAGATTTTATTTCACTCAATCCTTACTTCACTAGGCAAGCGAAAGACGGGCTACTCAGACTACTCAACTATCTCAAATCTAAAAACGCTGAGCTCGAATCACTCAACGAGTTATACGAGGCACTACAAGAAGCTAGATACAGGTTACGCGAAAAGCCCGGCACACTGAATAAAGGCCCCGTGCTGAATCCCAACAAGGAATATGTTATCGAGCTTATCAAGGAGCTCGCAATACATAAGTCCACAATTGAAAACATGCTTAGACAGATAGGCTCTCTAATAGATACTGGTTTGTTTGACATCTGTGTTCCGGGAGGCATTGGCGAGGAAAAATACCTCCATGAGCCCTCGATAGGATTGATACTTGAAAAACACCATAGTCTGATGAGGGGATATCCTATAGTCGTTGATCTAGAGTATCTCCAGGAGAACAGCCCTTCTGATCCTGACAAGATCATAAGTATCGCGGCGTTCAGAATACTTAACAAGGTTTTTGAATGGAAGTTGACGAAGTCTAGGAGAAGGATCGCTACTCAGCCAGTCATTATAATCATGGATGAGGCGCATAGGTTTTTCCCATCGAGAGGAGGCGGTAAGGAAGAATACATAGAACACGTGTCAGGAATGATCGATAGGATTGCCCGGCTGGGAAGAGCCAGAAGGCTCGGCATCGTATTCTCAACGCATTCACCAAAGGATGTGCACGATATAATTCTACAACTATCCAATACCAAGATCATATTGAGAACAGATAAAAGTCAGCTATCCAGCCTAGACATACCAGGAGAGTATCGTGATCTTATTCTTAGGGCAAGCGATAGAGTTGGGCTTCTAAAAACTCATGCACTTAGGATGGGGTATGTAACGTTCAGAACACCATTACCGATTGCAGGCCACTATGATTTGTCGGCGCTATGAGATAATGAGTCGTAAACATGTTTTATCCTTTGAATAAAAGTTATGATAGATAACAGTAAGAGTGTGGCTAGAGAAATAGTTACGGCGTTTATTCCTATATAATAAAGAAGCGCTGTACCCGCTAACCATAATACTCTTTCAGCTCTCTCAATAATTCCTATTCCCTCCATTTTTATACCAAGGGACTCCGCTCTGCTCCGTGTATAACTAATAAGAAGCGAGAAGGAAAGGAGAAATCCTATAAGTAGAGGGTTTACACCAAGGGATATGTATGATAGTATATAGAATGTATCGGATAACCTATCTGTCGTTGAATCTAGGAATGCACCGAAACGTGTCGTCTTGCCTGTAAGTCTTGCCAAGGCTCCATCAAGGGCATCCAGTAGGCCCGATAAAAGTATCATTGCCAAGAACAATGGTATAGAATGCCAATAGTACATGGCGAGGAAAGCGATTGAAGAAACGATAAGGGAACAAATAGTTATTGTATTTGGACCTATACCTATAGTCGCGAGAAACCCCGCTATAGTCTCAAATAGTTTCCTAACCTTTCTCCTTAGTCTCGTTAGCAAAACACTTTACACCACACACTTCCATACAGATCTTCTTCATCACTAGCGCGTCTTTTTCTAATATGGGGCTCTCACTGATAAAGACGCCGTCCACGCCTGTTTCGACTACCCCCCTACACACGTGTTCGAACTCGGGGCCGAAATCCATATCGTCTAATATATGGTGTACGCGTTCCCCTCCTTTTCCATATTCTATTCTAGAGAAGTGCATGTGGAGGGGTTTAACGGCCCATGTACCCAGTTCTTTCTCGATCTTCTCAATCACGTTGATTACGTGGTCAATGCTTGTTATGTGCTCGCCCATGCTTCTTGCATGCAGATGCGCCCAATCAATCAC
>JALWQP010000043.1 GCA_027083045.1 Desulfurococcales archaeon | reverse complement strand
GCTCTATAGATTTACCCGCCACATCCCTGGCCAACATGTTCACTTTCCGCTGATCAATCCCGAGCTGGGGAACATCCACTGGTAGATGGAAGATGTCGGCGGCCTGCATTGAGGGATAGAAGAAAATGGCTGTCTCCCTCTCCTCCGCCGCTATCCTTCCCGCTATGGTTAACGCACGCTTGGTTCTACGGAGGCTGTGAGCCTTAGCTATCAGTATTACTTTCCTCCAGTACTCGGGGTCCGAGAAGAAGTCCATATGCCATACAATCTCTATCTCGTCAAAAGGTATTCCGAGGACCTCACACGACCTCCTCCAGACCTCACGGAAATACTCCCCAGCCCTCCTGATCCTCTCTAGGTCGCCTCCCAGCTTATTGTTTATCCAGGCATAATCGTCGGCCAGCAGGTACTTCATCCTAAAGCCTGCTTTGAGAAGATAGCCCGTAAGTATTGTGCGGTAGACGGCGATAGGGATATGCGCCAGGCCGGATGGCTCGAAGCCGTCGTAAGCCCATGGATGCTCCTTTGTCTCAAGAAGAATCCTCAGATCCTTCTCGGTCACGATCTCTCTGGCGAACTCCCTGATATAGGATAGCCGTGTCTCAACATCCAATACGTTCACACCCCATAGACTATACTATGAAGATTGCCTTGAACCAAAGATATCGTTATCGCCCTAAGGATGGATTATCAGAGAGGATTATCTTGGAGCTGATAAAGGCTAGACGATCCTTACGCGGTTGACCTTCTTGTTCTGCCAACTATACCTCCTGATCCTCTTGCTTCTCCCAAAACCACATGCAGCACAATAGCCCTTAGCGACGTTGAACGCGTGTCTACCGCACCGCCTACATCTTATGTGGGTCTTGCTCCTCCCGTGCTTACCCATTGAAGGTGTTCCTTTACCCATGCATGTTCACCCCGGCTGGGCTTCTCGGCCATGACTAGAGCTCTGTCGGGGAGATTAGGACTACGGTGTCTCCCCTTATGACTATGGTTCCGAGCTTCCTCGTGGAGCCGTCTCCTCGGAGCTCCTCGGCATCCTCGAGGACAATGTTCAGATGCTGATCAAAGCTCTTCAGCTTCCCCCTGACTTCTCGCTCTCCCTTGAGCTTTATCAATACGATATTACCGAGGTACTCTTGTAGGAGCTTATGAGCAGTTTCGGCCACGTCTACTCATCTCCGTCTAGTGCTTGTTCCCTCCATTCAATCATAATGTCTATGCCTAGGAGTATTGGGTAATGTTTCCGAGTATATAAGTACTATGGATCACATGTGTATGTGACAAGTAATAAGTCTCCCTGTACAATAATATCTCGAAGGATATGTGGAGGGGATCCCTGGCTGATCTTATGATGAGCTTTCGGTCGCCCTGAAGGTGATTCGTATTGCCTAGGCGATGGGTATTGTCTAAGAAGGAGAGGAAACAGCTCGTCAAGGAGTTGTCCAGCCTTTATCCGGGCCTGGAGCTGAACCAGTCCTCGAAGATCGAGTACTACCAGGCCAGAGAACTACCCCTAATCATAATAGTTGATGATGTCCCAGCATTCTTCAAGTACGAGGATAAATGGGTACCACATCTGAAATACCTGCTCAGTAAAGGATACGAGTGGATCCCACGGATCGTTGTGGATATGGGGGCCATCAAGCCCCTGGGCCGAGGAGCAGACGTTATGGCCCCAGGCATAAGGAGAGTTGTCGGGGAGTTCCGGGCAGGCGATCCCGTAGCGATCGTGGATGAAAAGTATGGAAAACCATTCGTTGTAGGAATAGCTCTCGTAGACTCAGTCAGAATTCCCGGTATGAAGAGGGGGAGGGTTGTTAGGAATATCCATCGTGTCGGTGATAGGATTTGGCGTTTGCCCTAGCACTGTGTTAACCGGGGGGTTACACGGGATCACATCCTCTGGAACAGACATGATATTTTTATAAAGACTACAACACCGTAGATATGCCTAGCATAGACAAAACAAGATAAGTAGAGGTGAACACCTAGAATGCCTTTCAATGAGGGCGACTTCATAGTACTCGAGTACACGATCAGGGTCAAGGAGACGGGCAACATAGTTGATACGACGAATGAGGAACTCGCTAAGAAAGAAGGTGTTTACGAGTCGGGCAGGCTGTATGGGCCGACCCTAATAGTTCTCGGTAAGGGCTGGCTCAACAAGTATGTTGAGGAGAAGATCAAGGAGCTCGACGTGGGTGGAGAGGCCGAGATAGGGGTTCCACCCGAAAAAGCGTTTGGTGAAAGGGATCCCGGCAAAGTAAGGGTGTTTAGTATAAGAGAGTTTAGGAGGCGGGGGTATAGGGTCCAGGTTGGAGATGTTGTAGAGGTTGGCGGCGAGAAAGGCATTGTAAAAAGCATAACTGGCGGCAGAGTGATCATAGACTTTAACCACCCACTAGCGGGTAAGACCCTCATCTATAAGATCAAGATAGTTGGGAAGCTCGAGGAAACGGAGGATAAGATCAAAGGCCTTGCAAGGAGGTATCTACAGATACCGGAGGAGGAGCTCAAGATAGAGTATGATCCTGAGGAGAAGAGGGTCGTCATAGAGATCCCGACGAAATACATGGCTAGAAGAGATATACAGTACGCCAAGATACTCCTGGTCACAGACATTTATGATATGCTGAAAGACGAGGTAGATAAGGTAGTGTTCCAGGAAGTATTCACGAGGCGGAAGGAGGAGAAGGCTGGGAAACAAGAAGAAACCGAGAAGAGGGAATCCGCGGAGAAGACGGGGGAAGCACCTAAGGAAGAAGAAGCTGTAGAGGAGAAGGCTTAGCACGAGCTGTCACAGTGCAACTTATGTTACTCTATAACACCTGTTTCTTTAGCAAGTCTCCAGGCCGCTTCCTGGGTAAGGCCGTTCTCGCCAAGTATCGTGTATCTCTCTGGCCTAATACGGTGCGCTATGGTTAGAGCCTTAACAATGATCTCAGCCGGTATACCCAGTTCTCTCGCGGTTACGGGCAAGCCGATCCTTCTCATTATAGATCTGACCTTCTTCCACCGCTTGTCGCCGTAGAGGTATAGCATCATAATTGTCCCAACTCCTACCTGTTCTCCATGCAGTGCTTTCCCCGGAGCAAGTATGTCCAGGGCATGGCTAAATAAGTGCTCAGAACCACTTGCAGGCCTGCTTGAACCGGCTATGCACATCGCCACACCACTGCTTATCAGTGCTTCGACAAGGATTCTGACACCGTCAGGGTTACCGCTCCCGATGAGCTCGTGGTATCTCAGCACGTGTTTCGCCGATAGGAGTGCTAGCTGCGCTGCGTACTCGCCATAGTATTCTCCTTTAAGCCTATGTGCTAACTGCCAGTCCTTAACAGCTGTGAGTTTCCCTATGAGGTCTCCTACACCACTGAGATTTAGTCTCCTAGGGGCTCTTGATATGATCGATATGTCGGCGAGGATCAGTGTGGGTGTGACGGCCGGCATACTGGTCGGCTTATCCCTGCCCTTAAGACTTGCGAAAGGAGATGTTATCCCGTCGTGGCTGGCGGCTGTTGGAACACTTACCAGTAACCCGTTATTCCTGGATGCAGAATACTTGGCTATATCTATGGATTTACCTCCGCCAATACCTAGGTATATAGTTATACCTTGCTCCCCCGTCTCGGCAGCTACTTTCTCGGCAACGGATATATGGGGGGATTCAACAATCCATGCACTCACCTTTAAGCCGGAAGCCTTAAGACGCTCTTCTATTTTTCGGGATATTTTTTCATATACGTGCGGCCCCGTTATCAGGGCGATGCGGTCATCGGTTGAAACATCTATTTCCTCGAGATAACGCGTTATGTTCGATGCAATATTGTTTCCTACAACAACGAGTTTCGGTAAGACGATCTTGTGTTGCCCGGCACTGTTCACCTCTAAACACCATTACATACGAGTTATCGGTGGCTACAAGTGTATTTATAAATAAGGATAATTAGATAGTTTGTGCATGGCATTATCCCTGGTAGCGGTGGGTATTAATGGCTAGTAAGACCGCGTCTAAGACGACGACCGTTGGGCTTGTGATAAAAGATTATGTCGTCCTAGCAGCTGATAAGCGTGCCACAGCGGGCACTATGGTCGCACATAGCAGGGTTATGAAGATACAAAAAATAGATGATCATGCAGCGATGACTATCTCAGGCCTAGTAGCTGATGCTCAGTACATTGTTGAGCAGGCCAGATACATATCGCGCAAATACAGCCTCGACATGGGGAAACCCATAAGTATTAGGGGGCTTGCCTCACAGATCTCCATCATATTACAAGCGTACCTTAGGATGAATCCGTTCATAGTCCAGCTTATCATAGGCGGATATGATGTGGCGCCTCATATATATTATGTAGACTTGTTTGGTAGCCTCAGTGAGGAAAAATACATAGCTACAGGCTCGGGTTCGCCGGTTGCATATGGCGTTCTAGAGTCGGGCTATCGAGAAGATCTAAGTCTCGAGGAAGCAAAAGATCTGGCATATAGAGCTGTCAGGGCTGCTACTGAGAGGGATAGCTATAGTGGTGAAGGCGTGGATATAGTTGTGATCGGTAAGAACTTGTATAAGAAGGAAACAAGGTTTTTCCAGAAGAAGGTAGTAAGTCTCTGACGGGTAATACGTTCTCCGGGGCTTAGAATATAATAAGGTATATTAAGTAAACAATCATACTCACATATTGATAATAATCGGGCACTACGTGCTCGTGTTTTCTAGTTAGTTAAACATACTGATGTTCTAGCTAATCAACTCGATCAACGATATAATGGTGTTGGAGTGTGAAAAGACTAATAATAGATCGAGGGAGAACAACACTACTTCGCCAGATCCTCGCGGAATTACCGCCCAATATAGGGCTGACAAACATCGAGTTCGAGGGACCTGAGATAGTCCTGTATGTTAAGAATAGGAAGGCTATAGCCAACAAACTAGATCTGGTCAAGAATATTGCTAAAAAGGTCAGAAAGAGGGTAGTCATACGAGTGCATCCAGACGCTAGGCTTCCACCGCAAGAGGCTAAGGAGAAAATACTAGAGCTTGTTCCTAAGGATGCTGGGATTGATCCTAACAGTATAGTGTTTGATAAAACTCTTGGGGAAGTATGGATCAAGGCCGAGAAGCCCGGAATGGTTATAGGTAAGGGGGCGGTGCTACATCATCTAATTCTAGCGGAGACGGGTTGGCGCCCCGAAGTATTTAGAGCTTCCCCGTTGGAGTCGAAAACACTTAATGTCATCATGACGAACCTGTTGAAGCAGAGCGATTATAGGCTGAGGTTTCTCAGGTATATAGGCGAGAGAATACATCGAGACGTGATCTTTAAGAACAATTATGTCAGGATAACGGCGCTGGGAGGATTCATGGAGGTCGGGAGATCAGCTATCCTCGTTGAGACCAGGGAGAGCAGGGTCCTCCTAGATCTTGGCGTAAATGTCGGCGCTGGATCAGATCCTAACAGGGCTTATCCATACATAGACATCAGCCAGATAAGAATATCGGAGCTTGACGCCGTAGTAGTTACTCACGCGCATTTAGACCACTGTGGCTTGGTACCGCTTTTATTCAAATACGGTTATCGAGGCCCCGTATATGTTACTAAGCCCACGAGAGAGCTCATGGCAATCATGATCAAGGATTATATAGAGGTGACACAACGCGAAGGAAAATACTTACCCTACGGCGAGAAAGAGCTCATGACGATGATACTTCACACGATACCGCTGGGATATAATGAGGTGACTGATGTAGCTCCTGATATAAAGGTTACAATGTATAATGCTGGCCATATCCTCGGATCAGCTATTGTCCACCTACACATAGGGAGCGGCCTCCACAACATAGTCTATACGGGCGACTTCAAGTACGCGAACACCAGGCTCCTCGAAAGAGCCAACGACAAGTTCCCCCGTGTGGAGACTCTGATAATGGAGTCAACATATGGTGCTACAAGGCAACAGAATAGGCGTGAGGCGGAACAAGAACTAATCAGTATTATCAAGAGAACTATTGAGAGGCAGGGCATAGTCCTTATACCTGTTTTCGCTGTTGGTAGGGGCCAGGAGATAATGCTTGTATTAAGCGACGCCATACAGCGCGGGTTATTACCCAGAGTGGACGTGTTTATCGAGGGCCTCGTCAACGAGGTTACAGCGATACATACACAGTACCCTGAATACCTGAACCGTAATCTGAAAGACATGATATACCGTGGTGAGAACCCCTTTGTGGCTGATTACTTCCACATCATAGAGGGGCATGGGGCCAGGCCTGATATCGTGGAGACAAGGCCATCCATAATAATTGCTACTAGTGGTATGCTGACCGGCGGGCCAGCCGTGGAGTACCTAAGACTAATAGCAAGCGATCCAAGGAACTCCCTCGTCTTCGTGGGCTACCAGGCGGAGGGAACATTGGGGAGGAGGATCAAGGATGGTCTCCGGGAGCTCCAAATGGTGATTGATAACAAGGTAGAGATCGTTAGGATAAACCTCGAGGTATATAGTGTCGAGGGCTTCTCAGGACATAGCGACCAGAGCGAACTACTGAGGTATGTCCGCAACATTGCGCCGAGACCCCGCAACATCGTGCTAAATCACGGCGAGCCCACAGCCATTATGACCCTTGCAAGGCTTGTGTCACGCCTTGTATCTAATCCTAGAACCGGCTATGTTGGTTCGACACAAGTGTTCACACCAAATATCCTTGACTCTATACACCTGACGGCGCGGAGGTGAAGATGTATAATGGTAAGAAGGGTGTTATTTCCCGGGAGATTCCAGCCATTCCATAACGGGCATTTAAAGATCGTTAATCGTCTTGCCAGTAAATTTGATGAAGTCATCATAATTATCGGGAGCGCACAGGAAGGATTTACTTGTAGGAATCCATTTACGGCTGGTGAGAGAATAGAGATGATCGATGAAACGTTAAGGGCCTCCGGCATATCTAGAGATAAGTATCTCTTAATCCCGGTACCTGATATACATAAACCTATGGCGTGGACGACATATGTACTGGGTATGATTCCGAGAGTAGAAGCTGTAGCTACTGGGAACCCCCATGTAGAGTTTCTCTACAAGTGGCTCGGCATCGATGTCGTAAAGATCGAGCTATACAATCCGCATCTCTACAGTGGCACTGTTATACGTAGGCTCATGATGGTTAGTGATACTTGGCGCGAAAGAGTCCCTGAACCTATTGCAAGATATATTGATAATATAGATGGCGTAGAGCGTGTTAAGAGGGTATGCAGAAATGCTTGTTGAGATCGATGGGAGCATAGGCGAGGGCGGAGGACAGATACTGAGATACAGTATAGCTCTCTCAGCCGTTCTCCAGATCCCGGTGAGAATATACAATATAAGGGCTAAGAGGAGGAACCCTGGTTTAAGGCCCCAGCACCTAACAGCCGTTAGGGCTCTTGCAAAAATAACTGATGCTGTTGTACGTGGCGATAGAGTTGGTAGTATGGAAATAGTCTTTGACCCTAGAACGAGGAAATCAGGTATTTTCGAGTTCAATATAGGGACTGCGGGTAGCGTAACGCTGGTTCTTCAAGCACTCCTGCCAGCTCTTCTCTTCGCTGATCACCACTCGAGAGTAACTATAATTGGTGGTACAGATGTTCCTTGGAGCCCCCCGATAGACTATATGATCTTTGTCTTCAAGCATAATCTATGGTTATTTGGCGCTAAAATAGAGGTGAAGCTACTAAGGCGAGGTCATTACCCGAGAGGCGGCGGCAGAGTAGTTGTTGAAGTGGAGCCTGTGAAGGATTACTTGAAGCCGATCAATATAGTGAAGCATAAGGGCATAGTGGCGGTACGTGGCAGAAGCCATGCCGTGAGACTGCCTAAACATGTGGCTGAGAGGCAGGCACGTGCAGCTTCTGCTGTTATAGCTGAAAAGCTCAGCTTAGAGCCACTTATTGATATAGAGTACTATGAGAGGGGAAGGGATCCTCATTTGGGTCCTGGTAGCGGGATAGTGGTTTATGCTGAGACAAGATCGGGTGCTAGGCTCGGAGCTGATAGTCTTGGAGAGAGAGGCAAGCCTGCCGAGAAGGTAGGCCGTGAGGCCGCGTTGAAGCTTGTTGAAGACATAGGTACGGGTATGGGTTTTGACAGGCATATGGCGGATATGCTTATTCCCTACATGTTTCTCGCAAGGGGATGTAGTGTTGTAGGTGTTGCTAAGCTCACTAGTCATGCGCTGACAGCGATCAGGATCACGAAGATGTTTCTAAGGGATGCGACTGTAGAGGTGGATGGTGAAGAGGGTGGACCGGGTATTATCAAGATAGATGGGATCGGATTTTCTCGATAAGTTTATTCTCGAGCATCTCAAGCAATTTGCTGAGACCATACCCCTTATCAGCCGAGATAAGTAGTGGTTCACGTCCTGTTACATTTGCTATTTTCTTCCTTGATTCCTCCAGGATATCCTCTGGCGTTATATCGATTTTGTTTATTGCTACTATGATATTGTCTGAACCGATAATGTTTATGACATCCCTGTATACGGCTAGTTGTTCATCGAGACTATAGTAGGTATTAGGATTCGTGTCGAACAAGTAGAGTAGGATATCTGATAGGTGTTTGAGCGCTAGAACCGCCTTCATTTCTATCTCGTTTCTTTTATCGATGGGTCTATCGAGTAGGCCGGGCGTGTCTATGAGTGTTATTTTGCCGTAAGGCTTTACCTCTATATGTCCTGCGATTATTGTCTTCGTTGTGAAGGGGTAGGGGCTTATCTCGGGCTCGGCCCTTGTGAGCTTCTTGAGTAGCGTTGATTTCCCTACTTGGGGCATTCCAGCGATTATAACTACTAGATCGCCGGTGACATCCGGCGTCCCCGAGATCTCTTTTATGGCTTCCTTGACGACCTCCAGTAGTACTCGGTCCCTCTTGAACAGCGATAGCATTCTCCCTAATCCTCCTCTAAAGGCTCTCTTCGCCTCGCCTCCTGTTAGGCTGGATTTTATCTTTGTCCTCGTATCACGGTATATTCTGTTGAGGATCCTCCTCTTAGCCCTGTATCTGCCCAGCAGATCTGCTGGGCTTCTACCTGTTTTTATGATGAATAACTCTTTGTAGAAACCATGCATCTTATTTATGGCTTCGAGGGCCTTCACGATTTTCTCCATGTCTGAGTCTAGGACAGTATATGCTGTCCCTAGTTTTGCGAGTAGCGTGTTCTTGAATTGAAGCAATGTGTTCTTACCTGTCCTACGTGGGGGTGTCGGGATAGGTGTTGATCGCATACGGTTGTCTACGCGTCTGTATATGTCCTCGTATAATCGTATCCAGTATTTCTTGAGCTTGTCGGGGGTTATTGTTTGTTCGTCGTTCTTCATGGTGCATCTCTGTTTATGCTGTTTTCTCTAAACATGATGTTATGGCGGGTTAATATTTGCTGGTTTTATCATCTCATGTATTTTCTTGGCGAGTCTTAGGAGGCGCTTATAGCTTGTGGGGCTTATATTGAATATCTCAGTAACTCTGTGCTCGAGGGGAGGTCTTCTCTTCTTATCTAGGAACGAGAGTATATATGCTAGTGCGTACTTGCTTCTCTCGGTTCTAGCGAGGGCTGCAGGGTAGATCCTCTCTATCAGCTCTATATAGTGTTGTAGCTCATGACGTATTCCTAGCTCCTCGATGTTTTTCTCGGCATTGATAGTAGCGTCCGACTTTATTGTTTTCACGAGCTTCCCGCTGTGGAGATATTTATCGTAGTCTATATGTAGCCATGGTCTTCCTGTGACGTATTTTTGTGCTGTGTTATATCTTCTTATATGTATATAGTATTGCCGGTGTTGTCTCCTGTTTTTGGGGTTTTCGAGCTTCTTTGGCTGGCATTGATATATGGTGTCCCCCCTCTTGTATGGTGGGCTATAATCATATATTGTATCAATAACTGTTCCGCAGGAACTGCAGGTTATTTCTCCCCTCTCGTAGTCCCAGATCAGAATGCCTCCGCATATGGGGCACTTATTTTCTCTCATCTACTGACACCGTTACATGGGTAAGGATTCTCTGTTATTTCTCAAGAACAGTGTATGGTAGTGCGCTCTGAGGGTGCAACGAAACTATTCGTTTATCTTTGCGCGAAGAATAATTAGGTCATTCTAGAATACCTATATATGACGCCCCCCTGACACCCCTCCATCGAGGGTTAAGGGGATGAGGGCGGGGCCTCTGTTCCCCGGGCCAACCTATTTAAGCCAATAACTTCTTACTAGTTCCATGGATAATTTGATGGGGAAAGAACAATGAATGGTGCAGGAACTGTTCTTGGTATTAGAGCTAGGGATGGTATTGTATTAGCTGGTGAAAGGAGACTAACCTATGATGGCTTTGTGCTCAGTAAGAATGTGAGAAAAGTACATCCAATAACGGATCATATAGGTATAGGAGTCGTGGGGCTCATGGGTGATGCGCAGGTACTATTGAAGATGCTGAGGTTTGAGGCTAAGAGTTATGAGCTTCAACATAATAGGAAGATACGTGTTAGATCGATGGCTAAAATGGCATCGATAATACTCTATTCATACAAGCTAATGCCCATGATGACCGAGACAATAATAGCAGGAGTTGATGATAAAGGCCCACAGCTTTTCGTCCTAGATCCTGTGGGTAGCTATATAGAAGACAAGTATGCAGCACTCGGCTCGGGCGGGCCCTTAGCATTAGGTATTCTGGAGAAAGAATATAAGGATGGAATCAGCGTTGATGAAGCGTCTCGTCTAGCAGTAAGTGCTATTGAGGCCGCGTTGAAAAGAGACGCTGTCTCGGGCGATGGTATAGACCTATTGATCATAACGAGGGACGGCTATAAGCTAAAAGAATATTTGTTCAAATAACCCAGGAGTTAGGGCTTGTGATTTGCCCAAATATTTTGACTATAAGAGGGCCATAAAGATACAGAGGATCCTTGCCGAGAAAGTCTTTAAAAGTCTAGAGAATCCCTCCTTATTGGATCCTAGTAATGTCAGGTATGTTGTAGGTGTTGATGCTGCTTATTCTAAAGGGTTAATGTATGGCGTCGCGGTTCTTATAGACCATTGTTCTGGGGAGCTAATACGATACAGTGTTGTTAAGAAGAAACCCCCTATTCCCTATGTTCCGGGCCTACTAGCTTTTAGAGAAGCACCCGCATACATATCCGCTGTAAGGAAACTAGGTATTCTACCAGATGTTATTGTTGTGGATGGTCACGGTGTCTCTCATCCTAGGGGGCTCGGTATAGCCAGTCATATCGGATTGGTCCTAGATGTACCCAGTATAGGTGTTGCTAAGAAGAAGCTATACGGCGAAGTAAGGGAGGAGGATGGTGAGGTATTCCTCTATGCGCATGGCCTGAGGGCTGCCAAGATCGTTAGTCATCGTGGGCAAACACTGTACATAAGCATCGGGTATAAGATAAGCCTAGATGATGCATGGCGGATCATACAAAGAATGCTTACACCTAGATACAAACTACCCATACCAACAGCACTGGCCGACAGAATCTCTAAGGAAATCGCACACCGCCATAGAGGACACTGATAATCATTATATAGGCGTGTAAAAATCCACAAAAACTAGGTGGGCCCGTAGCCTAGCCTGGATAGGGCGCTGGCCTGCGGCCCAGGTGTAAGGGGTGGATAGCCAGAGGTCCCGGGTTCAAATCCCGGCGGGCCCGCTACACTCAGTGCTCCGCCATTCTCATCATCTTCAGCCCCAAAGATCCTCATCATAGCTACGCAACAATATTATCCTGTTAACCAGATATTATCGATGTACCACGGGGATGATGACAACCTCCGACTCTGAAAAAACGTGTTGAGGCCCTGCGATACTGACTCGTAGTGGGAACTCGAGCTAGGTTGAAGTACATTCTCTTAGTAACTTGTATGTTTTAACAACTCGGCTCGCCAGCTTATATGGTATACTGAGAGTATCAACTAGATCCTTAGGCGTGAATTCTGCTCCTCCAGCATTCGTGGTTAGCTCGTCTAGTTTCTCGATCAGTTTTTCTGGCACAGTATAAGATGTTATCTTGGTTCTCCTCAGGGTTATGACGAAATATGTGGCGCCAAGCTTCAACACATATACTTGTCCCTGTTTACATAGCTGGAGCTTCAGCTCGTCCACAACCGGTCTGTATTCCTGGTTTATGACGTGTTTCTCACCTGATCTCTCGACCACGCCGTATTTTTGGAGCCACCATAATGCCCTCTTTATGATTGGTGTTCTGATACCGAGTAGTTCTCTTAGTTCACCAATAGTTGTTCCTCCCAGACTATGTATTTCTATTATAAATGGAGTTAGCCATGGCCTCCTAGTTATTAGGACCAGTATTATTTCCCGCTTGGTGGGTTCTCTTTTAATCATTATTATCTACCTGGTATACCTTAATATTTAAGGCATAATAACTATGCTTTTAAACAAAGAGTATCTTGGGTGCTAGAACAATGAGTGTGGGTGATTATAAGGTTAAGGATATGGGACTGGCGGAAGCCGGTAAACTGAAAATTTACTGGGCAGAGAAACATATGCCTGTCCTAATGCTTCTTAGGAAGAAGTATATGGACGAGAAACCATTCAAAGGATTAAGGATATCTGCCGTCCTACACGTAACCAAAGAAACAGCTGTCTTAATGAAAGCGATCAAGGATGCTGGAGCAGAGGACGTCGTGCTGGCAGCGAGCAACCCGTTATCTACACAAGACGACGTGGCAGCGGCACTAGTAGAGTATGGCATAAGAGTATATGCGTGGAGAGGGCAGTCAAGCGAGGAGTATTACTGGTGTATTAGGAAAGCAGCTGAGAATGAGCCCGATATAATATTGGATGATGGCGGGGATTTCCATGCACTTATACATAAGGAGCATCCTAAACTAGCATCAAAAATGATCGGCGGTACCGAGGAGACTACAACGGGTGTGATAAGGCTGAGAGCCCTTGAGCGCGACGGGATGCTCAGGTATCCGGTCATAGCTGTAAACAATGCTTATACAAAGCACTTGTTCGACAACAGATACGGTACTGGGCAGAGCACATTCGACGGTATACTTAGGGCTACTAACATACTGGTCGCCGGTAAAGTAGTTGTGGTAGCTGGTTATGGATGGGTAGGCAGAGGAATAGCCATGAGGGCACGTGGACTAGGAGCTAGAAGGGTTATCGTTACAGAGGTAGATCCTATTAGGGCTCTTGAAGCGGTCTTCGATGGATTCGAGGTAATGCCTATGATCGAGGCTGCCAAGGTTGGAGACATATTCATCACAGCAACAGGAGATAAAGCCGTGATCAGGTGGGAACACCTCGAGGTTATGAAGGATGGCGCAATACTAGCTAATGCTGGGCACTTCAACGTAGAGATCTGGATACCTGATCTCGAAGCCTTAGCCGTATCCAAGAGGGTTATCCGCCCCAACGTTACAGAATATATACTACGTGATGGTAGATCATTATACCTATTGGCCGAGGGAAGACTTGTAAATCTCGTCGCCGCTGAGGGCCATCCAAGCGAGGTCATGGACATGAGTTTCGCGAACCAGTTCCTAGCAGTCAAATATCTGAACGATAATAGAGGCAGGCTGCCGCCAAGAGTCCTGAATCCGCCGAGAGAGCTCGACGAGAGGATAGCAAGGCTCAAGCTTGAATCAATGGGTATAGAGATCGATAGATTGACACCGGAGCAAGAGCGGTACCTAAAATCTTGGCAGCTCGGAACATAATTGTTTTTATCATGTTTATCGTTAAAGCTATATATCCCCCTAGCTAGAATCAAGATAAAATGGGCCTGGGGGCCCGTAGCTCAGCCAGGTAGAGCGCCGGGCTCATAACCCGGTGGTCGGGGGTTCGAATCCCCCCGGGCCCACCTTTCTTCGTGTTTCCGCTTGTGTTTAATGTAGAATTCCACAATCTCTTCTAGCGGGGCAATATACTTTGTTGGAACCCTGTCTCCATCCCTGTACTGTTCATAGACGTAGTAGTATGTCTTAACTGTACCATCCTTAAGCTTCTTCCTTATCCGTTTAACTACATATCTACGGCCCATGATAACCACACTATAAACGTTCTCGGATCCAATATAAGTAGTTAACCCACGACCCATATTCAACCACACCATTCAAAAACCCATAGAGTAGTTAACCAATATACCCAGACAACTACAAACAAGAAATGAACAAACAAACATAAAAACACTATGAACTAATTAAAGATTGTTAATTTCGCAATAATTTGGTGTCGGATTCTCTTTTACTATCCATGAATTTTTTCAGTGCTTTATTCATGATCTCCGCTTCTTTTTGAAGATACTCCTCGATGTTGAATTTAATCTTCTCAACGACGTCATCACCAGGTAGAAATATAGCGTCTTTTACTAAAGAAGCGTAACCTTGTTCTTTCAATAATTCGTAGATCCTTATCTGGTCATATAATAGTTTAAAATCAGTCGAAAATCTAGCTAGGAAGATCCTCGATAAAACTCTTTTCAATATCTCTCCATAGTCTTCAAAAAACCGAAAAGATATTACCAGTAATTCTTTTCTCATGTATAGACGCGATAAATACTCCATTGCGAGAAAAGACTCTATGTCGAAATCAAGACTTAGTTTCAAAGTCTTATCCTCACTATAAGGATAATTTTCATCGAATACGGGTTCATAATAATCACTTAAATTATTTAGGATATAATCATAGTTTATTTTAAGTTCTTTAAGCATTACCGTGTCATGGTGTTTGTTCCAATTGTACACTACTCTTATAGATTTAGTACCTAGAACGAGAGTTGGATAAAATGGGTCTTTGAGAAAATCATAGTAAAACGGATGATTGTATAATGAAATTATGAATAATAAACCATTAACATCATATCTTTTTTCAAGTGAATAAGCTATAAGCAGATCGATATCCAAAAAAGCTTTTTCATAATTAAATGTATAAAATAATTCGCTAAACCCGTCTATTGTAATGTCAACTTGATTTCTTCTTCCATATTTCTTGATCTCGACCAAGTTATGTCTACACAGCAATGGTAATACACGATAAAGAATAACTCGTATGGACTGAAAGGACTCTCCAGTATATTGACCAATGAACTTGGCTAAGCCGTATATCGTCATGGGTCCCTCTAACGCTAGACTAAGAAGGATTTGACCCATACGTTTTCGAGAATTTATTGACATATCACCGCCACCGCAGGGAATGTGTAACATAAGTCCTGAAAAAATGTAACATTAGTAATTAATATTTGTTACATATTTAAACTTAACTTGGTTAAGGTGTTATTTGATGAAGCATTTAAAAGTAGTTCAAGTTTATAAGATTGGCCCTAAGAAGGTTGCTAAGCTAGGTAATGATCAAGCAGCTATATACCTTCCTCGTTCACTGGTGTTTCTTCGTGGTAAGAAGGTTATGGTTACCATTGAGGTTCTTGAGGAAGATAAACAATGAATTTACTCAGACTTATAATAAACAATAGCCCTTACGGTTTTGTCCCTAATCTTAACATCTGCAATTGTGACTTCGAGATAATCTCCCTCTTTGATCCCGAGAACACTAGAGAAAGCAGACGGCAAGGTAACATAGAGTGTCTTGTAGATCTTGCCCCGTTTTGGTGTAATTCTTGCTTGAACCTTGACTCGAGGCACGGTTCCACCAAGAATTTCGTTGTAGAATTCGATATAAAAACACTATCACCTAATTCATTATCAGAAATCAATAACAGAAAAATATATAAGGAATTAATCACAGAAATCTAAATCAGAAGGTGTAGGACTATGTACTTGTATTATGTCTATGAGAGATTCGTGGATAAGGGGTTGCCTTCAGAAGTGTATGAGGGCCTGGTGAAGCTCTTAGTATATGTTGAGGCAAGGACACGTTATGAGACTCTTGAGCAAGTCCTGGAATTTATTGGTAGAGCAAAGGAGGAGAAGGCCTCACTGGATGATGTTGAAAAGATTATAGCTGACTGGGTATCAGCGGCAAACACCTTCTATGAGAGAACGTTACTAGATGAGCTATTATTCGGAATATCGCTTGATTATTTGAGAATGCTTGGTGAAAAGAGGAGAGTAAAAACCCCAGCTTAGTTCTTCAATCCAATTATTTTTTCTCTATTCCACCATTGGGCGGAGAGGCCCTTGAGGAATTATCCTCGGGGCCCCGCAGAATGTTGAAGAGGAGAGATGGAATGGCTGTTATCATGTATAAGTATCTGGTGAACTTGGATAAAAACGCTGACATTGTCCGATGCGATGAAGATGCTTTCCGTATATTGGTGAAGCTTCTAAGAGTTAAGCCTGGAAATCACGGGTTCATTGTTAAGCCTAATGATATCAGGATATATCTCGGGATAAGCGATCACCATTCTTTAACCACTATGGGGAGGTTTCTGAGCAAGTTAGCAAAACATGGTTTGGCCAAGAGGCTGAATAATAGTAGGCCTATACATTATGCATTGGATCCATTGGTGTTCCTCGAGGTTCTTGATAAGTGTAGAGAGGATAAGATCCCAGACTACTGCATCAGTTCTGGCTGCAGTTTGCTCGGGATCTGTCCTTACTGGAAGGTTAAACAGTATGGGAAGGGCGATCATCGTGGAGATAACTAAGTCAACCATCTATGAGTGGATACGTGGCGTTATGGCTGATAACCAGAGGGTGTATTATAGCAGCGACATAATCCATGTCAGCGAGATAACTAGCTGCATGAGGAAATCATACTATGCGAGGCTATATCCCCTTAGGCCCAGGGAAGCCGTATCACTCGTACTGATGAGCTTCGGGAACGGGATCCATAGCCAGTTACAAGAATACCTTGTACTCAGGGGCTGGATGAGCGAGGTAGAGGTTTCATGGGATCTCAGGTACTTTAAACTGGTTGGGCATGCAGACCTTTATCATCCTGGAGAAAACATCGTGGTAGAGCTCAAGACCACTAGCAGGATCCCAGATAAGCCTTATCCCAGCCACGTAATGCAGCTAAACAGTTACCAGGCCATGCTGAGAGCAAAGAAGGGATACGTAGTCTATATATCGAGGAACGGGGAAGTAGGGGTCTACCCTCACAAATACGATAAACAACTATGGGGCCACACGATCAAGAGA
This sequence comes from Desulfurococcales archaeon, assembly GCA_027083045.1. Taxonomy (GTDB): domain Archaea; phylum Thermoproteota; class Thermoprotei_A; order Sulfolobales; family Desulfurococcaceae; genus JAADCY01. The sequence continues at coordinate 7,670 of JALWQP010000043.1, read as the reverse complement.
GCCTTCCACTACTATTTCTCGCTCAAAAAGAACCGCACACCCAGGCCTGAGCCCTCGCCACTCTGCAACTACTGCCCGTTCAGGTGGAAATGCTACCAGGAAAGGGTGGTTAGGTAATGGAGATTTCGAGGCCTCAGACGATCAGGATATCGGCTGAAGAAGCATTATTGACTGAGAAAGCATTATCGTTCCGTTACAGAGAGTATGCCGTATTTGTTAAGCGTGGTAAAAGTTATCGGATTAGTATTTGGCGTTACAATAATGGGGATATCGAGCTAGTTGCTAGAATAGAGCTTGATAATCCATTGAACTTATTATCATATGGAGATATTGAGGACGACCTCAAGGAAGCTATTGTTGGATATATTAATAACTGGGATTATCTCCTGGAGAAACAAGTAGCCGAGATAATATTAAAGAGCGATATCAAGTACGTGCCCCAGAAGATAAGCGAGAAAGAAGCCTTAGCAGAAATACTTGCCGAAACTATCCTCAAAGAATACATGGTTAAAACATTCTATATAAAGCAAAGCAGAAGGAACGTCCTGTTAGATGTTTACTGCTTTAACCAGATAAAAGGAGTCTATGAGCCATGCGAGGAAGAAATACGTAGAAGAATAGAGGATTTAGCCAAGGAACACCAATTATTGAAGGCCAAGATCACTAGGTGGATTGTAGAAGAGGCCTTCAGGAAGATCAGGGATAGAACAATTGATTATTGGCGGCCATCAAAACATAAACTCGTATTCTATAACATGGTTTTCGACTGGGACATATTTATTGAAACAGGGGATTTCGAACTATCACTTAGCGGGCCAGATCCAAGCCTAATAATAACTCATTATATTCCATGGAAAATAAACCTGGATAAATGGAATAATGCAAGAAAAGGCCTCGAGAAATATATTCCGCCTAAAGACATAGACGATATACTAGAGATATTCAAATCACTAGCTCCACAGAGCTATAAAGCGTTCCTAGACTGGGTTAAAAGAGAGGATGAACCAGAAGAAGAGGCAAAACCGAAAGTCGTTTTACTCCTCGAAATAATAGGCTATACCCTGTATCCACATGAATACCCATTTCATAAGGCCATTCTCCTCGTGGGCGAGGGTCGTAACGGCAAAACAACTTATATAAACCTGATTGAAACAATACTGGGCAGGGAAAACGTATCACACGTAAACTTGAAAGACCTTGATCCAAGGAACAATCGTTTTGCAGCCTATGACCTACACGGCAAATTAGCGAATATCTCATCAGAACCAGTTAGTGGGACAATAGATGTTACCTTGTTCAAGCAGCTAACAGGAGAAGACACTATTAGATTTGAGAGGAAATTCAGAGACGCCTTCAATGATAAAAACTATGCTAAAATGATATTTGCAGCCAATAAACTACCAAGGTTAACCGAGGACACATATGCTTTCTGGCGTAGATGGATAGTCATAGAGTTCCCAAACCAGTTTCCACTAGACCCCAAGTTCTTCGAGAAAACATTTACACCTGAAGAAATAGAAGGCATAATCCTCTCATCCCTACATGCTTTCAGGCTTGTTTTATTAAGGAAAGGATTTACTTCTCAGGGAACGAGGGATCCGAAGGAAGAATGGCTGAAGAGAAGTAACAACGTCTACCTGGTCATGAAGTACCTGATGGATAAAGATTTCATAGAACTAGATAAACAGGGATGGATCGAGACCAAGGACCTATACTCTCTATACATCAAGGCTGCAGAAATACTTGAAGAGCTAGGCGAAGATATTGAGAAAGCATCGAAGAGGAAATTCACGGAAGAAATAGCCAGTCTATTCGGTATTAGAAGGGGCCAGAAGAAATACATGGGCAAGAAATACAATGTCTACTTCGGCGTAAAGATCAAGGATCGTGAAAAAGCGGAGAACCTTCTAGGGGAACTTATAACTCCTGACTATGAATCCCAGAAGGTGATTATTTAATGAAACAGTGTATAAAATATTATAAGACTGTTATCAGGAACTTAGTTCACCCATATAATCAATGCCACCATATAGGAATATTGTATCAGGAACCCAAAACTGTATCAAATCCTATAACAATTAAGTACCATAAGTACCATAACGATTCCTATTATTTAATCAACTCTGCAAACTCGAATTCTCTGAGTAGATTAAATAATAGAAACTGTTATGGTACTTATGGTACCTTTTTGTTAAAGATTCTGGAAAGTGTAATGAGCCATGATACAGTTTGAGGAATTCGGGAACTTTGTTGTCAAATGGTTTAGGGGTCCCCTGGGCCTGGGGGAGTTTCGTGAGGTATTCTATAGTATCGGCGATCTTAGGGGGCCTGGAATGAAGGATCGGGGAGTGTTTAGGTATAATGGCTTTAGGCAGTTTTTAGAAGAGATGGCCCCATATTATAGGGATTTGAACCTATTTATAGGGATTGGTTTTGTTAAGCCTGGACATGTTTCTGACGATCTGGCCCCAGAGTATTTATTATATGATAGGTTAGCGTATGACTTCGACTGTGAAGATGATCCATACAAGGGTGTTGAAGCAGCTCTCTTTTTCGCTGGTAAGGTGAGGGAGAAGTATGGGGCTGACTCGGTAGTCTATGTTTCTGGGTTTAAGGGGGCACATGTAACTATACCTTTGGCTAAGCCTACTGACTGGGAAGGGTATGTTTTATCGTGGAAGGCTTTACTGACTCTATTACCACGTGAGTATAAGAGTATGGTTGACTATAACATGTTACAGTATAATAGGGTTGACCGGGCCCCGTATACATGGAATGTTAAGGATGGTAGAAGAGCCTTTGTTAGAATCATTACGCCTGAATCAATGAAGCCGTGGATGTTTTCCTGGAACATGTATAGGCCACTTGACTTATCGAAAATAGTAGTGTATAAGCCTGTTCTACCCGAGGTTAAGCCGAAAAAGATAATTAAGGCTGGTAAGCCTTCATGGAAATGGGTATTGAAAATAGTTGATAAAGGCCTGTCTGATGGCCGTAAACGATTCATCCTCTACGTGCTAACCCCATATATAGCAATAAACAGTATTCCTGAAGACCAGGGCCGAGAGATCATTAGGGAATTCATAGAAGCATCATGTAGAAACAGGGGAGCATGTAGTAAGATCTATGATAGCTGGATAAAAGCAGTTCTACGAGGAGCTATAAGGAAAAAAGTCAAACCCTGGAGCCTCAGAATAATGAGGGAAAAAGACCCAGAACTATACCGTATAGTCATGGATACATTGAGGCAATCAAGCACTGTAATACCATTAGACAATGGCCTGAAAGAATACCATGAAACACTTCTTGAATTCATACATGATACGGGCCTGGGGGAGTTTGGCTATAATGATTTGAAGAAATGGCTTGAAAATAGGAAGGGCAAAGTCAGTGCTAGAAAATGGCATAACTGGGAAAGAATCCTGAGGCTCCTAGCAGAGAAAGGCCTGCTCGGCAGAAAATACCTCGTAAACGGGGAATGGATAGACTATGGTCCAGGAAAAACATCTAAGAAACCCCCAAGCAAAACCGTGAAATTCTACCTCGTCTCAAACCCCATGCTTTTTTCACACGATAAAACCCCGTAAAAGGCGGGATTCATGACTAAGTCCCCGAATCCCCAAAACACGAATCATGTAAGAGAACTAGTCGAGGAAGGAGTAATCCCTAACTTCTACTCACTACTAACGACCCTCTATTACCAGCTAACCCGTAGTCTAGCAATTAATAAAAACCTTGAGGCCTACAGTATTGCTAAGTCAATCATAGGACTCCTAAGACTAGAACCAGAAGAACGTAGAAAACTCCTCAAAGAAGCCGATAAGATGCTAGAGATAGGCTATAAACAAGTGGATATCAAAGAGTGCAGGGATATAATTGAGAAAAACAGTGTAGAGAGGGTAATCACCTATGGATATTACGCTGAAAAGGGCTGTTTCATAATATACGATAAGGAGAAGATACTCAAGATCATAGCGTATGATTCGTATACTAGCTCATATAATTCAGCCTTACAGGACGCATCTAATACCGTTGACGCTTTCCGATGGCTTTATCTCAACAACTTCGTAAGCAGTAAACTCGCCCCATTAGTGCAGAGAGAACTAGAATACTACCGCAGCGTTGAAGTCTATGAGCAGAAGTAATCATCTACATACATACACCCCATACATACTATCACCATCAGTTTCATGGTCGTTTGGGTGGGTTTAATGGTTAGGACTGTGAACAAGTCAAAATTGCCTGATATCCCTTCTATTTCACGGTTAGAGGGATTGTTTTTTCTAGCCGATGATCCTAGGTATTCCTTGATCCAGGTAGACTATGATAAATACGCTGACTTGTTTAAGCAAGCCTATGATAAGGCTTATAGGATTAGCAATACTAGTGGTTTGAGGACGGTTGACTTTATCCTTAACAGTTATAGGAATACGGGGTTCTATAGTGATATAATCTATGGTGTTCAGGGGGTAGGGAAGTCTAGCTATGCTTTCCAACTGGCTTACTACGTGTATAGGGATTGGAGACTTGTTTTTCTGCATCTTATTATTGATCCCCTGCAATTAGTGGATTTTCTTAAGTTCTTGAGGAAGAACGACCTAAGGGCCCCCGTCATAATAGTGGATGATGCTGGCATATTGTTTGGCAGAACGGTCTATTTGGCTGATAGGCGTAGATATATAGCTATTAAAGGAATAGTTGATTTAGCCCGCTCTGGATCGGCCTCAATACTCTATACCACGCCTTCCCCGCTCGGTTTAAGTAACCAGCTTAGAACGATGAATACTTATCTTTCAAAGATCTCGTTCTACAACAATGAAATAAGACAGGTAATAAAATATAGGAGAACAATATTGCCCTCGGGAACTATGTATATTAAGAAAGCATTTATTGAGCGCTTCAATGTCTATCTTCCCCCGCTAGTCTACAAGTACTATTGGAGACTTAGGCAAAGCTACATAGAGTTAATGGAGAAAATAATCCTGGCAATACCATCCAATTTCAATACGGGGAAACTTCATGGTGAACAGTAACACGACAAGAATCATTATGGCGGGATTGATAACGGGTTTTACCCTAAGGATCTTGCTAAACACTATTGGCTTAGGCCGATTCCTTAAACAAGAAGTAATTATGGAGATAATCATAATACTAGTGTGCCTCTTAATGCTGATTCACGCCTTCGAGACAAGAAACCAGGTTAAACAATTACTGGAATCCATAGATAAACACACCTAAATAAAATCCTTAGATTTCACCAGTATTTTGCCTAGATAACTCAGCAAGGATATATTCCATAGATTTTCTCCATTATCTTCTTATATTCTTGGTCTAAGACTGGGATCCAGTCTGTGTAGTGTTTTCCGCCTATTGTTTTCACTCTTCCTTGGAATGCTTCTATGGTTTCCGAGTCTATTCTCATTAGTTTTAGCTTTTGCCTAAACCATTTACGTAGATACTTGAGTGGTAATCCGCATTCTCTGAACTTGTCTTCGATCGTGTCCTGGTGTGGAAGGCTCTCTGTGTTTATTCCTAGTAGTTCATTGTATACGTTTAATGGTAGGTATACCACGAACTCGTTCTTAGAGCCTCTTTGAAGCTCTGGGGGCAAGTGTATTCTCACGGCCCCATAGTCTAGCTTAACGGTTTTTAATTCATGGATATGCTCGAGAATGTATCGGGCCTCTGTACCCCTGCAGCCTGTATAGAGTAGTATTTTGTATATGGCTGCATAGATTTCTCCTTGTTTCTCCAGGCATTTACCTAGGCTTATCACCTTCGTGTCTGGCGGGATATACGTGTCTTCCCTTGCCTTAGGCTTCTTGGGCAAGGCTTTACGTAGCTTCAATACCAGGGTTTCATATCCATCATAGCGTTTCTCGATATATGTTAGGAACCTGGAGAATGTCTCATAGCTGGGTTTACTAAGCTTCAGTATCCTGAAGACTTTATCCACGTCTCTTTTGCTGCATAGAGTTAACCCCTTCAGCTTGGGGATATAGTATTCATACTGCTTGATCGACTTCGGCTTCATGCCTGGATAATCCTTTCTAAGCCACCTGAAGAAATCCTGGATAACCACGTCAGTTATCTCAAAGCATTTCCATGAAGCGTAGTTAACCAATGAGCTTTTCCCACGCCTTTTCCCATGGGAAAAACCCATGGTTGAAGGCTCATAACCCGGTGGTCGGGGGTTCGAATCCCCCCGGGCCCACTCTTCTAAATTCGGTATAGATTAATAGGTTTCTATGGATATGAATAGATCGAAGCAGCGGGATAGAGGTTATGTATGGTTTCTTTGTGAAAACTTATACATGATGTATTTAAATGCTGCATCAGCTGCTTTAGCTCCTTCTGCTGCAGCTGTTATTATTTGTTCGAATCTATACTTGCAGGGACCCCCAGCGGCATCGCCAGCGACGTAGATTCCCGGTAGATTGGTGCTTTGATCAGGGTTTACCCTGGCGTATCCGTTCTCGTCGGTTTCTATGCCAACTGATCTGAGGAATTCCGTCGGGGGAACCAAACCTATCTCTATGAATACTCCATCTACTTCGAGTATCTTCTCGTTTCCAGTCTTCTTGTTCTTAATCCTTATGCCCTCGACTCTTTCTTTCCCTAGTATTTCGGTAACAACATAGTTCTTGAGAATAGTGATTTTTGGATTGTTTTCTGCTTTACTAACATATACTTTGAATGCCCTGAACTCATCTCTCCTGTGTATAAGGTATACTTTACTAGCGATCTCCGCAAGGTATAATGCTCCTGTTACTGCTGAGTTACCTCCTCCTATTACAGCGACTACTTTATCCTTAAATAATGGGCCGTCGCACGTGGTACAATATGAAACCCCTCTCCCTACTAGCTTATCTTCTCCTGGAACACCGAGTTTCCGCTCCTTACCCCCTATACCTATAATCACGGCTTTGCCTCCATACTCCTTGCCTGATAAGGTTCTCACGATCCATTTATCATCTTTTGGTATGACGTCTACTGCTTTATCAACTATTATTGGTACGTCGTACTTCTTGACATGGTTGACAAATTTTTTCACTAATTCATTCCCCGGTGTATCAGGTAGTCCCGGATAGTCATCGACGAGTGGAGCTTCCGACATATATCCACCGATGAGCTCCGTTATCACTATGGAGCTCAGCTTGTACCTGGCAGAATATAGTGCCGCGGTGAGGCCCGCTGGTCCTCCACCTATTATAACAATGTCATACTCTTTCTTTTCTTGACCAGAATCTATTGACAAGCCTGAAAGGCTAAAGCGTAGGCTCATTTTACATCGCCTTCTAACATGGATTCGTATAGGGGTTTATTTTTCTGTCTCAAATGCTTAATTATTTAAATGTAAATACAATCAAATAATATGGAACTAAATAATACAAGTTTTTAATAAAACATCTACTGGTGAAAAACATGGAATACATTAATCTCGGTAATACCGGGCTACAAATATCTAGGATCGGGCTTGGAACATGGCAGTTCAGCGAAACATGGGGAGTAACAAACTATGAAATAGCAAAAAACATTATAGAGAAAGCAGTTGAGATGGGCATCAATCTATTCGACACAGCAATGGTTTACGGTAACGGGCTAAGCGAAGAATTTCTGGGAAAAGCGCTCCGGGAAATTGGTGTTAAACGTGACGAGATAGTGATTGC
>JALWQP010000042.1 GCA_027083045.1 Desulfurococcales archaeon | reverse complement strand
GGCTATACCCCCTATAATGTATGTACACGGCGGCCGACCCTACTCCATCCATATCAGTATGTGTTACGACCATGTAGTCATCCATAACAGTCGTTCCCCAACCATTGTTGTGTAGTCGAATCATTTTATCTAGCTTAATTAGGAATTATAAAGTAAGTGATAATACGTAAACTAGCAGTGGCGTGGAGACGGGGTTGCCAGGCATCCCAAGGGATCTATGTCTAAGATGCAAGGGATACCGTAATCTCTGCGGGCTTGGATATTGTCCGCTCCTACGTGGATTCCGCGGTAGGGTCAAAATGATATCGAGGATTAATGGCACACGAATCGACGGGGCTACACCGCCCTCCGCCCTAGTAGGCGAGCATGGGTACCCATATGTCAACGTGTACATAGGTCTCCCACCGAGTGTTCACGGTGATGAGGCCAAGAAATACGATGATCCCTCCTCATGGTTCCTGAGACTAGGACTAGGAGATATAATAGAGCTAAGATCACAGCTAATGTACGCTAAGAAGAAAGCGAAAGTGAATGATCCATGGGTGTTGTACGAGGAAGAAATAGGATTGGCGGCTCTATCGAGAAAACCAGTTGATGCGGAGGCTGAGCTATCAGGTATACCGAAGCCTAGGCTAAGACTTGATCCTCTTCTCCCACCAATAGGCCCCACGATCTCAGCCAGAAGAATAAGAGTAGCGGGTAATCCATCTCTTCACCCCGCTCTCGAGAAACTGATATGGGATGATGTTAAGGCAGAAGAAGCGGTGTGGACCCTGCACCGTGAAGGCCTTGATCACTACGAGATAGTCAGAGCTCTTTCTCTGGGCTTCATAGGAACTATCAAGCGGAGGAAACTGGTTCCCACGAGATGGAGCATAACAGCGGTTGATAGTATTGTAGCCAAAACCTACCTGAGAACCATACACTTATCGAGACTGATAAGCGATGTACTGGTCTACCATGCCGAGTACCTCTACAACAAGTATACCGTAATACTTTACCCGGGAAGATATAGTTCCGAGTGGATAGAAGTATGGATGCCCAACAGCCTTTGGAACCCACATGCTGAGCCCTCAGTATTGATCATACGTGACGACTACTGGGGTCGCCCGGAGAAGATGGATGGAGGATTCCTTGCGGCAAGAACACCTATACTAGAACACCTTGTAAGCATTAGGAGGCAGGCCAAGGTAATAATTTTGAGGGAGGTCGCGCCACAGTATATCTATCCTGTGGGTAACTGGCAGATCAGAATGACTGTTGCAGAAGCATTACGTAGAGGTCCTGCGCTGAGAAACCCTATGAAAAAAGAGCTCATATTATACCTTAGGAGGACACATAGTGTTCCGCTGCACATATATGATCATATCATCAAGAAAATATATAGCGAGAGACAGATGACCATTGATGATTTCAAGAAATAATGATATGGACATGCGCATGGAAGCCTCAGCAGGAATAATAGTGATATCGCTATTTGTTTATATAGCAATTATAGCCTCAATTACCTTAACAACTTATATGTTCTGGAACACATACTTTTCGACCTCAGGTCTCATTATAAAGTTAAGCACATATTTTGTGCTGATATTATTCATATATATTGTATTGACAGAGATGTATGACTTAGCGAACAACTTGTTAAAAATAAAGTTATTCTCGGAGAACCTCTACATGAACCTAGAATACTTACTGATTCCTCTAAGCATTATTTTATCAATTGATCTAGTAACCGATATAACAGCAAATATTTACAGAGAATATGAAATCATCATAATAGTAATTGATATAATTTTAATATTAATAGAATCTGCTCTCCTATATCTTCTTGGGAGAAGAATAGTTCTAGGCCTTGATCTTAGAAAACTAATAAGAAGGCTCTATGGAAACATTTATGACCTAATACATAGTTTTTGGAGAAAAATAAAGAGGAGAGAACTATTTACTGATGCATCATATTTGATCTTCTTCGTTCTCCTTTACAACTACGCAATCCTTGCTCTTCAAATAATAAGAGTAATAAGTGTAGCCACAGGACATATAACAATTAATTCTATTCTTAACTGTTTAGTCCTTATAATAATGATTAAACTAGTGCTATATTCATCGACAATATCGTATATGATGTATACGGGAATAATCCTATCGCCTGAACAAAAGATAGATTTGAGAAAAGTACTTGTTGCACTGAATCGGCGTCAATCACTAATTACGGCTGTATACTATAAATCCGTTAAGGAGCTGGAGATGTATATACACGAAGTTCTCCTTAACCCGCTAAATGATGTTATCATCATATTACCATATAATGTAGACACAGAGTGTGCGCGTTTTATTAGGGAAACAAAGAATAACAATACTGCTGTTATAATTTATCTAAGAAGACAAACAATTGCTCTCCAGAAACTCCCTATTTCATCGAAGAGAAAAATATTCTATATTAGTTCCCCACAGTTTATGCAGATAAACTACATCATACGCGACGTGAGATTTACCGCCCCTACACTGAGAATAATTATATGCTTAATGCAAGATCAAAGCCTTATCGAAAAAATGGGCACTATGTTCTATAGATTCGTGAGAGGCATTATAGATTATTTCTGCGGGGCTAAGTTTACCCGGGTTTTCATAGAGTTTACTGCGCCTTATAATAAGTCTGACAGTATTTCTGAGTTATTATCACTAATTGTTCATGATGAATATACATTGTCAAAACAATAATAGATGGTCCCAATATAACAACACTGTTATAATTAGTTGAAAACATTTATTGGTTAAAATAAACAACCTGTTTTATGGTATAAATCAATATTTAGTCTCAGAGACATAAAAGTAATGTAGATATAGTATGAGAAATCATTACGTATAGGTGCATCTATTCATTTACAAAGAATTGGGGAGGGATAAGTATGGTCGTGATCGAAAAAGTGCCTACAGGGATTAAGGGGTTTGATGATATTATCGAGGGAGGCCTGCCAAGGCCCGGAATAACATACATTATTGGACACCCAGGCGCCGGGAAAACAACGTTAGCTCTACAGATACTTTATAATCGTGCCCTTCAAGGAGAAAAAGGCATGTATGTATCTTTAACAGAGAAAAAAGAATCGGTTATAACTAGATATAAAGACTTTCCAGTGTTCAATAGGCTCGAGGAGTTCCTCCAAAAGAAACAACTAATGTTCTTCGAAGCCATACCTACCTATGGCCTTGGCAAAGACATGGTGATAAGCCTTATAGATGATGCCTTCAATATAGCTCAGGAAAACGATGTCAAAAACATAATATTCGATACTGTCACAAGCCTTACCATGTATCTGAGGAGAGACGAGGTTAGAACAATATTGTCCTATATCAATGACAAGATCTATAGCTCGAAGATAATGGGAATAATGATCGCCGAGCTACCCCTCTACAGCGAAATAATAAACCCGCCGAACGAAGAATTCATGTGTGACGTATTGATTGTGATGGACTATGTATGGATATATGCTGGCGCACCAAAACTTGACGTGAGACTAATTCCCGTGAAAAGCAGGGTTGGACGAGTCGACAGGAGATCCTATATCGCGGTAATATCCCCGGAGACAGGTGTTGAAATAATAGGTACCATAGAGACAGAGCACTTCACTCCATTCAGACAGGGATAACATAGTTGATCAATAGATTTTCAACTTGTATTCGCAGATCTCTAAAGCACACAGCATTCATACCGCTCTATTTATTTATACTTATCATCTTGGTTGCGGCGCTCTTTATTATGACCGAGAGAGGCGAAACAATTAGTGTTTCTCCGGTATTTTTGTTCTTATCTATGATAACATATACCCTCTATATTGCGTTGCTCGTTAGGATATATATGTATGCTAAGACTATTTTGGATATAGAAATATCGTGTGGAATAATATCCCTAGGTATACTTACTTTCCTCTACTCCCTGGCCATCCTAGTACCATTATCTTATCCGGCTAAAGAAAATCTTTCATACGTTATAGATGTTTTTGTTACAGTGAATGCGTTGTTAATTCAACTACACTATGCTAGTGTGTTATCTAGAGTTTCTAATTTAATAAGTAATATTTATGGAACGAACGAGGGTGAGCCTTCAAGCTTCGTGTCCTATAGATTTAAGAATATGTGGCTTCTAAGGGGTTTCACTATTCTTGGTTCAATCCTTGTTTTGGCACTGTTTATATCAATGAGATTTTTTATAGCAGGTGTAAGTTATGAGTATTTGTTTTTTATCGTGGGCTTGACTATAGTGTTTCTTGTTTTGTCAGGAATAATAACAATAAGGTATAGGATAACAAACGCATTGTATCAGGGCCTCAGATTTGCATCTCTTTATAGGATGTTTACATTAATGAATATTCTTGCTATACTGATCTTTTTCGGGGTAGCGTCTATAAATACAAGGGTGGAATACAATATTATTGATCCCTATGCCGTGTCTTTTCTCGTCGAGATCGTCATTGCTATGTTTATTCTTGTTTTCCTGAAATATTCTCTTGACGATCTTGTTGGACTTATTATTGTGTCGAAAGTTCCGGGCATTGCTATGAAGGTGGGCCTACTTCCCATTTATATGATTGTGCACGATATCCCCGTTATGAATAGTGTATCTAAGGTTACCCGTGTCTTCAGCGACCTCCTTCGCTCGATATGGATGGCCGGGTTTCCAATAAATACTATAATATATATATCGAAGCCTCACAGTCTTATTAGAGCATTGCTTCTCTTCAACTTTCATGAGACTTACGACGAAGTGAAAGCAGAGATTACGTCTCTAGGGAGAGATATGGATAAACTGGTCGGCAGTCTTGTAGCTTATGTCTTTAACATATCTTATCCGGCATCAGAGACTCTGCCTAGAAGGCCTAGACAGTATTTTGGCATAGAGGTGCATGAGAGAAGCATTACCTTTGAGCGTATCTATTTAATAAGATCTGTTATGAGCATTGTAAGGAGGTCTAAGGGTGTATTACTGATTGTGGAGGACTTGTCGGATCTAATTAATATATCAAGTTTTAAGACAGTATACTCCCTTATAAGGACACTTATATCGTTGTTAAGGCCTAATATAGATGCGATGATCATCATAACCCCCAAGTATAGGCCGCATGAAGAATACATAAATGTTTTTAAGAATATAGCTAATAACGTAGTGGACGTAACAAGATTATTAATCTAAAGAGTTATTTAACAAGATATAGATTGTACTGTATCATGTTTTTCGGTTGGGTTTTGCAGGGGAGGATTATCATTGGCTGAGAATGCCGATGAGAGGGAAATATATGAGATCATTGCTGGAATGCCTATAGAAACGGAAAAGCTCAACATACTGTCTGATATAACATTTGAGGCGCAGCTCCTCCTGAGAAGCAAGTTCATCAAGAAGATCAAGCTCAGCTTCGAGGATTTCAAAAATCTCCCTAAGCTGGCCGAAAACAAGGAGGTTCTTCTTACAACAAATCTTGATGGGAAGAGATTTATAGTATATTTGAACCACGGGAAAATAGTTTCTTCAGCAATGGTAGATACAAGCAAAGGGACCAGACAGGTAGGCCTAAAGCCTCTCGCAACACTAATAGCAGCCTCGAAGATAGCCCCCATAGTGTTTAAACTATATGAGATTCAACCAATGGTCTCAGAAGATAGAACACGGGAAGCAAGTATTAGGCCCTCAACATTAGAAGCGGGTTTCAAAAGACGCGCTAAGCTTGTCAAGGTAAGGGCTAAGCCCGAGATCAAGCATGTCAGTATCGAAGAAAAAGAGGGTGGAGAACCAATAATACTCGAGTTCACTAAACGCATAAAAGAGTTCATGGATAAAATGAAGGAAGACGCTGCAGATCTAGCCGGTTATTACGGCTGTAAATTCATTGATCTCAAGATCGAGATAAGCAGAGGGATACTTAAGATAAAGATCTATGTAAAAAAGAAAGGATTGTTCACAAAATGTCGTACTGAGGACTTAAAGAAAGCTGTTGAAAATGATGCAGACATACTGCTCACAATGCTTGACCTAGATACCCCCTGCGAAGTACATGTGATCGAGCGCAAGAAGTAGAGTTTGCCGTGAAACGGAGAGTATTTAAAGCTCGGTTCTGCTTGTACGAACGGGTATTTAACTATCATTTATATTTGATAGACCGTATAGATACATTATGTTATTGATAGTTGCTCAAGGTTTTAGCGTTCAGTAAATTATAATGAATAATGGTGGATCGTACTTGATACTGAGATTTGTACGTGTTAGGGAAAGATCCGCCGGTAAGATGCCAGATCTTTACATTGATACTATATATGAGCTCGAGAAATACTCGTACTCAGCGATAGTGCTACGTGTGAGAGACCAGCCAGGAGTTCTAGCTAAGATACTGGATGTTATAGCTGAATATGGGATCGATATTGCTAAGGTTAATGTCCCCGAGATCCCACGTGAAGGAGAGGCATTTATATCAATACTAATGCGTAACTGCGATGAAGCATGTCTCGACGAAATAGAGAAGCAATTACGAAGACTCGATGTTGTTCTTGGAATTAAGAAATTTGTGCCGCAGACGGGCTTCTTGTTTATTAAATACAATTCTATAAAATTACTTGATCAGCCCAGCATAATACTAACTCGCAATATGATACGAAGCATTATTGATATGTTTATTAAACATGGAGGCTACGCTGATCTGGGAACCAGGAACACTCTCAGAATGATCGGTCATGGGATAGGGAGGCAGCTCTATGAGTTTATATCCAAGATAGAGACTGAAGTTGGGGAGGGAATAGAGGGGTATAAGGTTGCGTTAGATCTGTTCAGAGATATCTATGAGTCCTTAGGATTCGGATCAATGGATATCATTGAAGTAACTCCAATGATGAGGTATACTATAAGGATAAAGAACAATATGGAGTGTATTGCTGCACGTGACCTTCACATAATTGATTTCACAGGATATATCACAAGGGGAATACTGGAACAGTTCTTTGCCGATCTCTTCGGACGCCGTGCAGTAGAGAAAGAAACGAGATGCATCAA
>JALWQP010000041.1 GCA_027083045.1 Desulfurococcales archaeon | reverse complement strand
GCATAATATCAAAGATTTTATCTGGAAGAATCGAAAAAGAGAAAAAAGAAGAAGGTGACAAAGAATGAGCGAGGCAAAGGGAGAAAAGCCCAAATTACTAAAACTAACTGTCGTCAAGAGTAACTTCTTCATGCCGCAGAATCAATGGGTCTTAGAACCCGGAGAATATATTCTGGGAAGATATCCTACCAACGACATAGTAATTCCTGATCCATACGTTTCTCGTCGTCACGCAAGAATATTCTTTAAAGATGGTGAATGGTACATAGAAGACCTAGGTAGCACTAATGGTACACTTGTAAATAACGAGGATATTAAGGGAAAAGAACCTGTCAAGCTAGAGGATGGCTCGGAAATTGTTGTTGGCTTAACAATACTTGCTGTGTCATTTGTCGAGAAAACAGAGGAAGAATAAACATCTTAAACGACGATGTAGTTAAATAACATATCCAATGACATGACCATAGTTGGTTTTCATTATTTGTTAGTATATTGGTGGATGAGAATTGGTTGATTTAAGGCCGTGTTCAAGAATAGATGATTCAAGCAATGTATTTGTGGATCCAGTAGTGTTATCACAGATTTTACTTAGACAAAAAATGATTATCGCTAATAAGAAGGCTAATCTAGCCCAATTTATAGATGAGCTAAAAACAAAAGCGATAAACGCGGCTAAGAATGAACAAGTTCTATACATAACTGTGCGAGCCGCTGATTCATCCTGGAGAATAAGGCTTTTACTCTACTCTACAAATATCGTTGGAATGATTTACGAGACTAGGGAAGGTACACAGATAGTGGGCGGTTTGGCTTATAGTAGTTTTGTGAAAGAAGTATATCCTAATAACCCAGTAGTAAAATATAGTATGGGCGTGCTTCCAATCGATGAACTTCCTGATCAGCTGAAAGAACATGTGATAAACTGTAGGCAGGAAAAATCGAGGGAAAAGCCCCCGTATATTTGGCTTAATAAAATGATATATGATATATATATTGATAAAATATTAACTGAGAAAGGAGCCTACATGTATGTTCTTCTAGGTCGTGATAAATTCGGATACAGATACGCTGTTAAAATACCGAGAGAAAAGACTATTGAGGGTAAACCACTAGCTGTTAGTAACAGGTCAATGGGATTAAACGAGGTGCTAAAGGGAGTTTTCAATTCTCTTGAAGTAGCTCACTCTAACAGGCAGGGTATACGCGAATCATTAATGCTCAGAGGATACGATGAAGCTCTTGCCGATAAACTGCTTGTCTATAGGAAGTACATCTTATATCCAAAAGCGATTATAGTATTAAGGGATATTTATACTGAAGAAGAATATGTGTCGAGTCCACCAATAGTGATCGAGGATTATGCTGATCTAGGAGACTTGGATAGTAGGATCAAAAAATATAAGATCGATCCGAGAGAAGTAGCCTTTATAGCGATACGTACATCTGGCGCTCTAGGATTGATACACGCGAATCATTATGTGCACATGGATATCAAGCCCCAGAACATACTGTTGAGGGAAGACGATGGAGAACCTTATGGGTACGCCCCACTAATAAGTGATTTCGTTGGAACACCGCATTTGTTCAACGAAACCATAGAGTTAAAGAAATCGACGCCGGAATACGCTGATCCTCTAGCCCTGATAAGAGGAAAGGCTGGGTACAATTATGATGTATACAGCTTAGGGCTAACATTGTTCTATGCCGCGACACGTCAGAAGCTTAAGACAAGGATCCTTGTAAACTTATTGATACTTAAAAACCTCTACGGTACACCTGTTCCTCTAAGAGTGTTTTTGATCGAAAACCCAGATCTGGTTCAAATACATAGAAGACTCGAAGTAATTCTGCACAATTATACTAGTTCGACCAGAAAATCACCACCTGAAGAACTAATGTCAAATATATTGTCCATAATAGTGGATCACGATGCAAATGCCGTTAAAGCCATACGTAAGAAATTACCTGATGGACTAGTTAATGTGATTCTTAAAGCAATAACATTAGATGAGCAAAAAAGATATCAAGACGCTATTGCTATGTGGAACGATCTAATGTCTGCTCTCATTGAGTTAGGATATACAAACCTTATACCAAAGTAGCTGTTATAGTCACTTGAATACTTTACATTAAGTTCTTTATTTCTCTATTTTTCATTAGAACTGCTACGTTGTCGTCTTTACAATAATGTTATCCCAGATGATGATTCACAATGGTGTGTATTTTGTTTATATTTTAGTATTGATCATTATATGCTTGGATTATTATCTTTGCTAATACGTATACATGATATGGGTTATAGAATACGTACTATTTAATGTCGATACTGTGATGTAAAATAATTGTAGGTAGAATATAACAGGTTTTATTAAACCAATATAAATCTGTAAAAAAGAAATAATTAGTTGTATTTATTAGTATATATTATATGGACACAGGGTGACCAATAGTGGTAGAGAAAAGAAAGATACAGAAAACAGGTTCATCCTCATATATCGTTACATTGCCAAAAGAATGGATAGATATGATGGGACTAAAATCAGGTGATTACGTACTAATATATGAGCATGAAGGTAAGCTAATAATTACTTCTCCTAAAGCGGAGGCTAGACAACTGAGCGGAGAGATCCATATTAAAGAGGATATCGACAACCAGGAAATATTCCGTGTACTCGTCGCGATGTATCTTGCTGGCTACGACAATATAGCTGTGACATTCTCATCTAATATTCCGAATCTGGCGCGACGGATAAGTGAGCTCAAGAACATGGCAAGGATCAAGCTTGCTGGTATAGAGGTTGTCGATGAAACCTATAATTCAATATCATTTAAGATACTCCTTGACCTAAAGGAGCTACCGCTCATTAGAGCAATAAGGAGACTACATCTAATAGTCAACGGAATGCTCAACGACGCTCTGAACGCGCTCATCAAGAAAGACAAGGAGTTGGCTGCTGCGGTAATACAACGTGATGATGAAGCAGATAGATTTCACTTTATGATTGTTAGACAGCTAGCCCTAGCACTACTTGATATTAAGATAATGTATGAGCTCGGAATCTCGAACCCTGTTGAGGCGATCAACTATAGAATAGTTGTGAGAAACCTTGAGAGAATAGCTGATCATGCTGTAAATATTGCTAAGAGGATCAAACACATGCCTGAGGTTTGTGTCTTATGCCAGGAAACCTATGAGCTCGGTCAGAGAATAGTCAGTACTTTCAACAACGCGATGGATAACCTATACAAATTAGGGAGAAAGAAAGCAGAAGAGGTGATTAGAGATGCGCAGAAAATAGTCGGGGAGATAGAAGATATATTGCTGAACAAGATCCTCTTAGGAAACATAAGTGATCAAGAGAAAATAGTCTTAACACTAATCTACGATAGTCTTCGGAGAATCACAAGATATAGTAGCGGAATAGCCGAAGCTACTCTAAATATCAAAGTCAACAAGAACAACATTATAGATATTAAATAAGTTAAATTAGGAGCAACACAATAAACTCTATACGAGTGCCCCGGAGCCTACGCAACGCCCCCGAGTACCGGGGGAGTATGAGCGTAGGACGGGTCACTCCCGGCCATAACAACATGTTACATTCCCAAATTCGCATAGATTACTTTCATGATTACTGAGCAGGTATGATAAGTTGTTGAAAAACTAACTAAAAATAATTAATGAGTAGTGACGAACATTCGCCTTTTCAGAAAAGAAAGGGAATGATTATTCTTTTCTTGCGGGTATATAGGTTCTCTTGTCCGGGGGTTCAAGCTCATCCATATTTCTAAGAGCTTCAAGATAAGAATCATAGTCATCGGTAGGCAGTAGTCTCTTAACCCTAATGTAGGATTCTATTAGTTCGTCAGGGATGTTATCTAGCCTACCAAATAGATGAGTGTATCCCTGATTCCTGAGCCATTCCATAAAGTCCTCTTCGAGGCCCGCATCGACTATTAATTTAACAAGCTCATATTTTTCAGAAGGGCTTAACTTGGGCATCATAGAAGAATCCCTGCGAGGAACCTTGTGCCGGAAATAGTTTTGTCTCTGGCCCTAATTAAGGCTTAGGTTTACGGATCCTTACTCTTCCTCTTCTTCTATGCCCTCATATTCAATGTTTAGGGATTCAAGTTTTTCTATAAGATTGGTCTCGGTTCCCGAATAGTATTTTATCAGGAGTACATCACCAGGTTTAACTATAGTGCTAGGTTTAGGCATGGGTATTATCTTGTTGTTCCTATAAAGAGCTATCACGAGAACACCTAGATCGTCCAATGCAAGGGATTCCAGTGTTCTCTCCTTGAATCCTTCAGGAATCTTCAGTCTTGCCACTTGTTCTATGCTTTCTTCTTCGACTCTTCTAACAATAGGATGAATCGGTAGGTGTGACGCTAATGGTACTATCAGTTCTGTCGCTGCATCAGCTATATTTTCCATAGATGTTACGAAGCTCATGAGGCCGGCCTTTTCTTCAGGCTCACCATTGTACTCGGATAATATGTATAGGATCATTTTGTACGCAAGGTCGTCAACGACCTCTTCAAGATTGAGTACTTCGTTGGCGGCGATTCTATCGTTATTCACTATTGCGTGGAACGCTAGATCAATCATAACGTCAGAGATATTCTTGAGATAAGCTATTTTCTTGGCTAGTTTTTCCTCTACAACATTAGTGCTTGGTTTTCTAAGAGCGATTTCATCGCCCAGCATTTTTGCAACTAGGCTTAGAGAATCGAAGGTTCCCCGCACGATCAATATGTCGCCAACCTTGATCTCCGTGTCCTCGTCAGGGTTTATGATCCAGTGATCCTCTCTCCTGATAGCGATTATGTTGAAGCCCGTCATCATCTCGTACAGTCTATCTATGCTGAAACCCTCGTAGGCTTTGTTCTTAACGGTTATTCTCGAAATAACCTCCTCGGACTCGAGAAGCGCTGCACGTACCTGTTCACTAATTCCTGTACCTCTCAAGACGAGCATGGCTATATCTGCTGCCGAATCACTTAGTTTATCGAGGGCATTTGCCATCCTATACACGCTCACCATCTCCTCGGCATCATGCACTGTTTTGACGGCAAGGCTGGCCTGCATTACTAGAAGGCTCCAAGCCACATCTAGTTTGTCTTCTACACGCTGTACTTCGTAGGCAAGGCTCGAGTCATTCACTACTACCGAGTAGTAGGCTAGATCGACCATTAATCTTGAGTACTCACTCATATCGGTTAATAATTCATAGACGGGTATGGGCTCGTACTTGACTGGCCTAGGCGCCTTTATAGGCAATACTTTTTTCACCTAATAGTGAAGGGGGTTAATATTCAGAATAGATGAATTATTGACTGGATTAATAAATCCTATATCTTAATATGCCTACTATGCCCCCAAAGGTCTTCTTAAGCCATGCTCCCTCCGGTATATCGTCGCTCAAATAAACCGGTTTGGCGCCAAACTTCTTCGCGAGCTCAGCCCATTCCAGAGCATCCGATCTATCCTCATCGATTATCAGTATCTTGACAGCTCCCATTTGTAGTGCTTGTTTTACTTCGTCATCACCATAAATAATAAGGCCATCGTCCTTCGCCATGTGGAGCTTAAACTCCTCGACAGCCTTTAGTGCATCAACATATTCTTGTTCTTTCAGAATATCTGCGGCTTTCATGATCATCTCTCTGAGCCCTACTTCACCCTGATATCCAACATCGATTAGTCTCGGTAGCACGATCTGTTTAAGTCTATAATCTAAATAGTTTCCTTCTAAGAAGTCATATTTGCTGTAGGCTGGCCCACCGATAAGTATCGCTTTTAGTTTTCCTTGCTCGAGAAGTGGTAGAAAGTGTTTCTTGGCGTGCTCAGCAACTCTCTTGTAGAATTCATCTACAAGTTGCTCTATTATACGGTCAAAACGTCGCTGGCTCTGGCCGCCCCTGTGGTGTTTGCCTGGGATATAGGCTTCTAGTTCTTCGAGAACTTCAAGTCTACTGCCTTTAAGCAGTCCAAGAGTTGCCGCATCTCTCTCAACAAGTATTAGTCCGACAAGATTTGACTCCAGCACCATTTCTTCTAAGAACTCTGTATGGAATTCCTTGTCGGTCCTATAGTAGTATACGGGCACTTTCTCAGGCGGTATAAGCATTATACATATGAAGTCACCGGTATTCATGTCTTCTCCACAAAACAGTGCTAACCCCTTATCAGGTATCTTCGGAACCTTGCTGAGCCTCTCAATAGCTGCTGATAATGCTCTTTGAACAGCGTTTCGTGTTTTCTTCAATTTGATGTTATCTGTGATAGAAAGCTCTTGTCGTAGCATGTTCAATACGTCACTGACGGGCCTGCCTGGAGGAATATAGAGACTTAACAATACAGTTGCGGGGGCACGCCACTTCTTGAGCTCATTAATTATATTTTTCAGCTGTCTCCGATCAACACGTAACGACTGGAGCTTCTCCTCACTATAGCTAAAAACCCACCCCTCATACACCTCTCTCACGCATAATTCATTAACTCGTGGATGTTGAAACTCTATTATATAGGTTTGGAACAGGTGATAGCAGTGCGTGTAGTAAAAACACCGTTTTGGCGTCCGAGCGAGCAAGTCATTGAGGAAGCATACAGGACAATAAGAAGTGGAGGACTTGTTGTAGGTCCAACGGATACAGTATACGGTATTTTCAGCGATGTATATAATGATGAGTACGTGGAGAAGGTTTTCCTTGTTAAGCGTAGAGAAAAAACTAAACCCTTACCTGTACTGGCATCTAGCATAACGGGTGTTGAAGAGATCGTTGATATAAATAACAAGTTAAGAGCATTTCTCACAGCGGTCTGGCCTGGCCCGATAACGGTTGTTTTCAACGATGTTGATTGCAACATATTCTCTAGTCTTGTGTGTAGGGATAATAGTATAGCTTTGCGTGTTCCTGCAGCGCCTTTTCCACGAAAACTAGCAGAAATGAATGGAGGATTCATAACAGGGTCAAGTGCTAATATTTCTGGCGAGCCATCTCCCTTAAACATTGAGGAAGCCATACATTATTTCGATGAAGATATA
>JALWQP010000040.1 GCA_027083045.1 Desulfurococcales archaeon | reverse complement strand
CTGCACCAGGCATACCTGTAACCAGGAGAAATCTCAGCTTTCTGCGCAACCTATTGTTCATTCCACAGCCCTAATCAAGGATTTTTGAGAAACCAATTTAATGTTTCTCACTAGTATTAAAGGTTTAAGTGAAGAGCAGGGTGAGCGGTTTTGCCGAGAGATTACATGAGAGTATTTATCGCGGTCGATATTACTAACGATGATGTTCTCGAGAAACTCGTCAGGGCACGCGACCTGTTATTGGAGTCTAGGGCGGATCTCAAACCTGTGTCACGCGAGAACATGCATATAACTTTACGCTTCATAGGCGAGATACCCTCAACCCTGGTCTACGAGATATGTGATTACTTGAAAGAGCTCAAATTCTCTCCCTTCAAGGTACGGGTTAAGGGTATCGGCGTATTTCCGACCATTCATAGGCCACGCGTGATATGGGCCGGAGTCGATGAAGGAGTAGAGGAGCTCTCAAGATTACATGACGATGTAGAGAAGATATTGAGAAGACTACATATTCCTCCCCAGAGGGAGAAGTTCATACCACACATAACTCTCGCCCGTGTACGTAGCGGCAGAAACATACAATCACTAATTAAGATCATCGACTCTGTAGCAGATCAAGATTTCGGGGAATTCATGGTAAATGAGTTAGTATTGAAGAGAAGCATATTGACGCCTCAAGGACCAATATACAATGATGTCTGCAAGGTCCGGGCAATTGACTGAGCCACTAACATGTGTTGAGAAAAAAGTCTTAGAACAGATCAAGCCTAAGGCCTCTGAATACGATTTAATGAAAAGGGTTTTCAATAAAATTAGGGGAACAATCTCTTCCATCCTTGATAAATACGGTGTTGAAGCAGAGATCACGCTACAGGGAAGCATTGCGCATGATACCTGGCTAAGCGGAGAAAGGGATATGGATGTTTTCGTTCTCTTCCCAAAGACTTGGAGTGTGGATGAACTTAAAGGAAAAGGCTTCAAAATACTGCTTGAAGCGGCGGAGAAATTTGACAAATACACGATAAGATATGCAGAACACCCTTATGTTAGGGTTATAATTGATGATGTTGAAGTAGATCTCGTTCCTGCTTTCAAACTAGATGATCCCTCGGAAATAAGGACAGCAGTGGATAGGACACCGTTCCATACAAAATACGTTAGAGAGAGCCTTAGAGATGAACTGAAAGACCACGTCAGACTATTAAAGAAATTCTTGAAGAGTTTAGGAATATATGGTGCAGAGATAAAAACAAGGGGTTTCTCCGGCTATTTATGTGAGCTTCTCATAATAGCCCATGATGGCTTCAGAGACCTATTGAGGGGGGCCAGGCACTGGAAACTCCCTGTTAAGATAAATACATTAGGGGACAACATAGATTTTGATAAGGTTTTTGAGAAGATGGTTAGAAGGTATCCTGACTGTCCAATGTATGTACCTGATCCCGTTGATCCGAAACGGAACGTTGCCGCCGCGGTTTCGCTGAAGAGTGTTATTACTATGAAAATTGCTAGCTACTGCTACCTTACGAATCCAAGGATCGAATATTTCTTCCCACCAGATAAGGGAGGGACTGATAAGGATTTATTGCGTGAGCAAATAAGAAGGAGATGTATTGTTCTCATTATTCTCCCGGTGAAAGAACAGCTGCCCCCGGATGTTCTGTGGGGAGAGCTTCAGAGAATAGCTGATAGAGCATCAAAGGTACTGAAGAACTTCGATTTCATGTCATTAGACCAAGATGTATGGACCGATGAAAAAGAACTGGCTATCATAGCTGTTGAAATAGACGAGTGCTCTAAACCGTATCCGAGACTGTATTACGGGCCTTCACCATATAGTTTGAAACGAGTGCATAGCTTCATCAGATCTCATGTTATTAGAAATAGTTTTGGCCCATGGATAAATGATAAGGGAGAACTAATGTCCTTATCAATGCGGAGATATTCGGATGCGAAAAAACTACTTGTAGAACGTGCTAGGGAGTATATTGTAACACCTCATTTCAAAGGATTACAGCCTAGGGTAGAGCTTTTGGACGAATATATTGACGAGTTAAGGGAGGATGCACTATATTGGCTAGCATTGTTTGTGAGGAAAAGGCCTTATTGGATGGATTATTGCATAGAGTAGATCCTTCAGACTCCTATGTCAAGAGAATGCTATGTTATCCTGAGGAGAGATGCGAAGTACTTGTAAAGCGGGTAAACGAGATACGAAAACATGGTGTTATAGGTTTTCTCAATTACGGCAGGATGCTCATCGAGAAGAACCTGAGGATTCTAGGGAAAGGTTATTCGTCAATAGTAGTCCTGGCATGCCTAAAACATATGGGGAAACCTATAGCTCTCAAGATAAGACGCCTTGATAGTAGAAGGAAGAGTCTCGAGTATGAAGGGATCATGCTAGATTACCTGTCATCAACTGGCTACACACCTATACTTTATTTTTGGTCAAAGGATTTCATAGGAATTGAGTATGTTAGAGGTATTAGTCTGGAAAAAGCCATTGAACAGACAATTACCACAAATAATACCAAGCGCTTGCTAAAAATATTGACAAAAGTATTAAGTGCTTCATATCTCTTCGACCTTCTCGGAATAGATCATACCGAGCTGAATAGACCATATGGACACATCATCGTGACACAAGATAATTTACCGGTTTATCTGGACTGGGAAAGCGCTAGAATTAGGAGGCGACCACATAATCTAACAATGGTGACATCATATCTATTTATACGTTCCAAATATAGTGAAAACCTGCGAGGATTATTAGGGATAGACAGTAAAAACATTATTGAACAATTGCGGAAGTATAAGTATTCCCCTACACCTGTATATTTATGGCTTATCAAGCTATTCCAACAGGTTTATCGGGAGCTATAAGAAGGACTTCCTGCCCAGTACCCAGTACACGGCTGTGGATGGTAATATCTAACGTTAAGGGCTTTCTTCCCCTTGCTATGTTTATTTTGATGTCTTTTAGATTTGGTCTACGTAGATCATGTTTACATCTCGGACATATACCGCCATGCGCATTTATTACTTCGCTAGGGCTAGGCAAACCGAAATAGTCCTGCCCCACTTTATTAAATTCCCATAAAACATATCCGCAATGGCGACACACGTATTTGACTGGCATACATAGTCACCGAGTTTGTCTTTATAGTGGTATTACCATACTTAGATGGGCCTCCTAGTAATACCTTAATCATGTATTTTAAAATATCATGGAGTGGTATTACTGTGGGTATTAACAAAATGTATAACCATATTTAAATAGGTATTACAAGTACTACGAGGGGAAAAACTTATATATAGACACCCCCCTCCGATACTTTCGGTCCTAGTTATTCAGAGACTAGACCTAATACCTATAAACCCCTTATCCATGTCTATAATAATTCACGGGCATTAAGGGGCCGTAGTCTAGCTTGGCTAGGATGCCGGCCTGGGGGGACACCCCGCCTAGCCAAGCCTGGTGTCACAGAGCGCCGGTGATCCCGGGTTCAAATCCCGGCGGCCCCACTACTTCTCAATTTCATTATACAAGATAACGCATCATTAGAAGAGTTAGATATTTTATCCTTTCACGGATCATTCATACAGATGAGAGAAATAATTAGCTCTCAAGACATATTCAGAGATATATTTAATAACGTTGAAATACTATATGCATGTAGTTATATATGTTGAATAGGAAACCCGTGGGTGAATTAACATGGTAAAAATCAAAGAACTATTAGAACTCGTTAAGGATATGAAGTGTTTTGATGAGCTCGAGAAGTTCTATCAGGACAAGCTAGACCAGGAGATCAAGATACCAGGCGATGAGGAGCTAAAGAAGTATCTTGACATTATTGAGGTTCTAGCCAATCCATTGAGGCTGAAGATCCTAGCATTGATAAGTCAGCAGGAACTCCCAGTATGTATGTTGACGAAGATCACTGGTAAGGAGCAGAGCCTGATATCCCACCACCTATCACTGCTGAGAGAGCGTGGTCTGGCACGGGTCAGAGTGGCAGGGAAGTTCAGGTACTACAAGTTTGTCGGGCCTAAGTGGGTCAAGCAGCTACTGGATCTAATAGTCCACGGCAAAGAGTTCTGCAAGTAATCATATTATCTTTTTTACTTTTATTATCAAATGAATGAGATATAATCTGATAGTTGGAGGAAGACCTGCTGCTTATTAGCTGATATTCTATTAGTCTTATTCAGATTTAGAGAATATTAATGTTAGTAAATAAAACAGGTTTTATTTCTTATTCTTAGGGCGAACCTGCCTCTTTCTCTCTTCTCTCTATCCATCCAGCTCTGTATTTCCAGAGCGTCGGCGGGGTCCATATGATCCACGCGGGCACCTTCTTTATAAGCTCATAGGCTTCATCCCAGCCTTCAAGGCCTAGTTTCTCGGCTAGCTCGTCGAGCCCCATTGGCCGGTGAAGATACTCTCTAATTATATTGAGCGTTTCAAGATTGATCTCTATTTCTTTATCTCCTATCCTGATCACGTACTGAGGCGCTTCCTGCATTCCTGTATCATCTCCTTATTTTTATTCTCTCTACAGTTCTGGTAAGGTTTATGAGTAGGGGGATTTTTAATCTTATGTGGCCGATGAAGAGGCGTTCCAGCCCTGATTCGTGAGGAAAAATCTTTCGCCCCACCGAGGCTAATAGAGGAAAAAAGAGTCATTTTATCTTAGCAATTACTCCAGGCTTCGGCTCATATATTGTGCCCTCTCGTTTGAGTTTTCTGAGCATTTCGTTTGTGAAGTCCCTTGCAAATCCTTTATCCATTGCTTTTCTCACGAGCTCCTTGTATTCGATCTCGTCTGTTTCTTCAAATATCTCGTCAATGAACCTGATGAAGGCTTTCATACGTTCCTGCTTACTGCGAGGTGTCCCAACCATGATTGTGTCTATGTCTATCCTGCCTGTCTCTACATCTATGCCTGCTCTTTGTAGACTATAGTACATGAGCCTTACAGCTTCTTCGGCATCCTCTATTGTTACCTTGTTTTTAAGCGCCATTTTTGCATGAGCCTCGCTCAATCTGACAAGAGCTTCTAACTGTCTCGCAGTGATAGCTATTGGAGCTTCTTCTGAAACACCACTAGCACGTCTCATTGATACAAAGAACTCCTCAAGAAGATGTACAGCCTCTTGGGTTAGCTGAGGTCTAACATATCTTCTCGCGTAGCTGATATACTTCTTCAATAACTGAGGCTCTATGATTGGCTTGGCTTTCTCCACGTTGCCATGGACAGATAATATGTGGCGCGCCAGCATCCTGTCCCTCTTCTCATGCGGTATATCCTGTATTATAAATATAAGATCGAATCTTGAGAGAATTGGCGGTGGTAAATCGATGTTTTGGCCTATAGACTGTTTCGGGTCATATCTTCCGAACTTCGGATTACCAGCCGCAAGGACCGAGGCCCGTGCATTTAACCTAGCAACTATTCCTGCCTTAGCAATACTGATCGTATTGTGCAGGACAAGGCCATGAGAGACAAATAAGTGGTACGGCTCAATAGTTATGTCATATACCCACTTGATGCCCTTATTCTCCATTATTTCCTTACCGACTACTATCCGTGGTATACTGAAATCCCCGAGCTTCTCCTCGATATCTAGCAGTACCTCTTTAAGTTTGTTGAGAGAATCACTTATTTTTGTGAAGAACTTTCTGACATCCTGGCCAGCGGTTAGTGTTAGAAGAAACATATAGTTTTCCTTTAAGACACTATGGTTCCTTAGATCTCCCATTGTCTTGGTAAAGTCGTTAAGTATGCCAGATATCATGGTTTCCAGCATAGTTTCAGATATGTCGCCTACAATGATTCTCTCGAACAGATCATGGCCTATAAGTTCTTTTAGTCCGCCAGCAATGGCATATACTATTTCTAGCCATGAATCAGGATACCCCTCTAACGTTTTGCTTGATTCCAGTATGCGTGAGCGGGTTTCCTCGTCAATGATATAATGTGCTAGTTTCTCGAGGCTTTTCGGCCCTGATATAATTAGTTCTCTATCGACTATGAAACTGTTTATTCCAAGTCTCCATAGGATTTCCTGGATTAATAGGGCCGAAACACGTCCTATTTGTAGTGAGACTAGACACCCATTAATATTTGCTTTTCGGGAAAAGAGCAGTGTAATAACTCTATGGATGATTTCCTCAGATGTTATCAGTTCATTCAAGAAATCATTCCCGATCAAATTACCTTTATTTAGTATACCGAGATCCTTCAGCTTTTCAACATCCTCTGGGGTAAGCTCACCTAGCAAAGCCTTGTAAATTAGCAGAGATGCTCCCTCTAACCCGTATCTCTCTACAAGTCCTCTGACTCGTAAATCATGTCCTGCAAGAACGGGATATTTTTTGACGCCAAGAACAATCATGTTGGGCTCTATTTTCTCGGCAGGCAATACAGTGATACGTCCGTCCAAGAACACAATCACAGGATGTTCAGGAGTGACAACTATTTCGCGCCCATTGCTGAACTTTAATCTCACAAATCTTCTCGGAGCAACATGCCTACTAATCCTGTCCGCTCTAACAATTAGAGGTGTACGAGTATGGAGATCATATCCTATGAGAAATACGTCGTCAACAAAAAGAACATCTGTTTCTTCACCATGTAAAATCTTGCCAGGGTTTTTCTCCATGATGAGATCAATGTATTCCCCTATTTTGACAAAACGTCCATCGGCCAGCATGATCTCAAAGTCTGGATGATAGCTTTGTTGTTCAAGTGCTTCGTGGATTGCGCTACGGTCTTCTTCTCTCATCTTATCGATTTCATCTATGGCGGCAAGGCCTCCATCGGCCAGGACTAGAGCACCGGCTTCTAGGTACCACTCACCGGTATGCTTATCACGTAGTACACTCGCGGTTAGGCCTGCGGCCGATGAGCCCTTTCCACTAGTATATATTCCACGAGGCGCAAGCCTCGCAGCGTATTGCAACATCTGTGATTTAGCAGTACCTGGGTCCCCCACTAATAGGACATGTATATCTCCACGAATCCTGGTCCCGTCTGGGAGTATTTTAGGTACTCCACCGAATAGTTGGA